>JAATFS010000156.1 GCA_015655035.1 Lysobacterales bacterium
TGCGGCGCGTTCATGTCGTTCCAGTTCGCCGCCTACAACACCATCGCCTACGAGAACGTGCCGAGCACGCGCATGAGCACCGCCAGCAGCCTGTACACCACCTTGCAGCAATTGATGCTGTCGGTGGGCATATGCACCGGTGCGCTGATCCTCAAGACGGCGATGATGGTGGGAGGTCACCAGCAGCCGCAGCTATCGGACTTCTCCGCCGCGTTCTGCGTCGTCAGCCTGATTTCGCTCAGCTCGACCTGGTGGCACCTGCGCTTCGACAAGAACGCGGGCCAGGAGATGAGCGGCCACCGCGCCTGAGCAACCATGTCGGCGCGGCAGCCGGATTCGTCCGGCCGCCGCTCACTGGTTGGCCTAGGCGTGGTTCAAGCGCCAGGCGCGGTGGATGCGGGCATGGCGCTCGAAATCCGGATCGATGGTCTTCGCGCTGATCTCTTCGCATACCGCGAATTCGGCGACCGCCTCGTCATCCAGCCGGAACCGGCGGAAATTATTGGAGAAATACAGCACGCCACCCGGCGCCAGCCGTGCCATCGTGGCACGCAGCAAGCGCACGTGTTCACGCTGGATATCGAAATCCTCCGCGCGCGCGGAGTTGGAAAAGGTCGGCGGGTCGCAAAAGATCACGTCGTACTGGGCGCGCTCGGCTTCCAGCCAAGCCAGCGCATCGGCCTGTATCAACTGGTGACGTCCGCCCGCCTGGCCATTCAATGCCAGGTTGTCCGCACACCACTGCAAATAGGTGCCGGACAGGTCGACGCTGGTGGTCGCGCTGGCGCCGGCCACTGCGGCCTCCACGCTGGCCACGCCGGTATAGCAGAACAGATTGAGGAAACGCCGCCCTTTCGACTGCGTGGCCATCATCCCGCGCAGCGGCCGGTGGTCCAGGAACAACCCGGTATCCAGATAGTCGAACAGATTCACCCGCAGCAGCGCGCCATGCTCGCGAACGACGATGAATTCGTTGCGTTGCTCGAAGCGGCCGTACTTGCTTCCGCCCTTGCCGCGCTCGCGCGACTTCAGCGCCACTTGCTCGGACGGCACCCCGAACACCTCGCACGCAGCCGCCAGCAGCTCGTTGCGACGGCGGCGCACGTCCACGTCGGGGATCGTGGCCGGTGCAGCGTATTCCTGCACATGCAGGAACAGGCGCTTGCCTGCTTCGGCTTCCTGATAGACGTCGATCGCCGCCGCATACTCGGGCAGGTCGGCATCATAGGCACGAAAGCACTCGATGCCCCCGCGGGCGCGCCACTTCTTGAACTTCTGCAGGTTCTTGCGCAGGCGATTGGCCACCATCTGCGCACCGTCGCTGAGCACGCGCGGCTCGGCCGACGGCACGCGACGCGGTACCGCAATCGGATCGCAGACGATCAGCGCGCACTCCAGCGCACCATTGAACAACTGGTATTTCTTGGCTGCACGCAGGCCAGTGGCGTAGGCCAGTTCGGCGCTGCCGCACAGCAAGCTGGCGCGCCATTCCGGAACGCAACGCTGCAACGCGTCGCCCAGGCTGCGGTACAGCGCGGCATCGGCGGCCAGGCGCTCGTCGTAGGGCGGATTGCATACCACCGCACCGTGGGCCTGCGGCGGCGCCTGCAATGCGGACACATCGCGTACACCGAACCAGATCGCCTCGGCAACGCCGGCCACCTGCGCATTCTCCTTGGCCGCCCGGATCGCGTGCGGGTCCAGATCGCTGCCGTGGATCACCTGCTTGAGCGCGGCGCGGCCGGCACTGTCGCGGTCTCGTGCCTCGGCCACCAGTGCCTGCCAGGCCTCACGGTCGAATCCACGCCAGCGGCTGGGAATCGCACTGCCGTACCGCTGCAGGCCCGGGGCGACATCGGCCGCCATCAGCGCGCCCTCGATCAGCAACGTACCGCTACCGCACATCGGATCGAGCAATCCGCCGCCGTCGGCATGGATGCGCGGCCAGCCGGCGCGCAGCAACACCGCCGCCGCCAGGTTTTCCTTCAGCGGCGCCTCGTTCTGCGCCATGCGCCAACCCCGGCGATGCAACGGACCGCCGCCGAGATCGATCGAAATCGTCGCCCGGCCCCGGCGCAGCGACAGGTTCAAGCGCAAGTCCGGCTGCTCAACGTCCACCGACGGCCGCTCCAACCCTTGCTGGCGCAGCGTATCGACCACCGCATCCTTGACCCGCTGCGCGGCATAGCGGGCGTGGGTGATTGCCGTACCCGACACGTGCGCGTCCACCGCCAATGTATGCCCAGGCGACATGTGTTCCTGCCACGGCAGCGCGGCCACGCCGGTATACAGCGCGTCCTCGTCCGGACAATCGAACTCGGTCAACGGCCACAGCACCCGGCTGGCCAGGCGCGACCACAGCACCGCGCGCTGCGCGTCGCGCAGCCCGCCTTCGACATTGACGCCGGAAATGGTGGCCGTGGCCTTGGTGGCACCGAGCGCAAGCAACTCGTCGGCGAGCAGGTATTCCAGGCCCTTGGCACAGGATGCAAAGAATTTCACGTGGACAGGCATCGATGGAGACGGCAACGCCGCGAAAACGGGATGGCGAGCAGGCCTCATGGAAAGAGCGCGGAGGCTGCCGCAGGCGAACCGGCAATGTTCAGGCATCGGCACCGGCTTTACCAGCCCGGCCGGCGCTTCCAGCCCGCCCTGGTTCACCAGGGCGCCAGCCGCCATTGCCCCGCACCGGTGTCCAGGCGTTGCTGCAATCCCAGCCGTTCCAGCAACCGCTGGTCATGCGAAACCACCAACAACGCCCCCGTATAGGCACGCAACACCCGCTCCAGCGCCGCCAATGAGGGCAGGTCCAGGGCGTTGCTGGGTTCGTCCAGCAACAACAGTTGCGCCGGCGTCCGCGCATACACCGCGCAGACGAGCGCCCCTTTCAGGCGCTCCCCTCCACTAAGCAGGCCACTAGCCTGTTGCGCCCGTGCCTGGTCCAACCCCAGCAGTGCCAGCCGCGTCCGCAGAAACCCTTGATCCGCAGCAGGATGAGCGTCCTGCAATTGTGAAAGTACGGACCGCCGAGGCTCCAGCCCTCGCTGGTGCTGGTCCACGTATGCGACCGGAGCGTGCGCCTCGCAACGCCCACCTGCCGGCGCGAGCTGACCGGCCAGCAGCCGCAGTAATGTCGATTTCCCGCTGCCATTAGGCCCCACCACCGCGATCCGGGCCGCCCCACCGATTTCCAAGTCCAGACACCGGCCGTCATGGATACCGAAAGGCATCACCACA
>JAATFS010000106.1 GCA_015655035.1 Lysobacterales bacterium
GGGCATCCCTGCGCGCAGCTGCGCGGCCAGGCTTCCAGGCGATCCCAGTGATTCTCGCCGGTGTTGTAGATGAACACCGGTGGCGTCTGCGCCTTGGGTGCGCCGTCGACCAGGTATTGGTCGAAGAACGGCTTGAGCACATCGCGACGGAACTGGTGCGCGGTGTCGCCGTCGAACTTCAGCGCTCCCAGCTGCGAACCGTCGTAGTTGACCTGGCTGTGCCGCCACGGCCCCATCACCAGATAGTTGAGGTCGTTGTTGCCGTCACGCGGTTCCATCGCCTGGTAGCTGTGGATGGCTCCCCACATGTCTTCCTGGTCCCAGAGCCCTTGCAACCACATCGTCGGCACCCGCAACGGCGTGCGCGCCATGACCTTGTCCAGCGCCTGCTGCTGCCAGAAGGCGTCGTAGGCGGGATGTTCGGTGAGCTTGTGCCACCACGGCAGCTGATCCAGTCCCGCGGCCTTGGCGTAATCGCCCGCCGAGCCAGCCCGCAGGAAATTGCGATAGTCGTCGTAACCCTGGCGCGGGATACCCGTGCCCTTGCCGCGCACCGTCAGTTGCCCGGTGAAGTAGTCGAAATTGACCTGGCGAAAGGCGCCGTAGTTAAGCCAATCGTCGCCCATCCAGCCATCGATCATCGGACTTTCCGGCGCGGCCACCTTCAGCGCCGGATGCGGGTCGGTCAGCGCCATCACCACGGTGAAGCCCTCGTAGGACGAGCCGATCATGCCGACCCGGCCATTGCTTTCCGGCACGTGCTTGACCAGCCAGTCGATGGTGTCCCAGGCATCGGTGGCGTGATCCACCTTGCTGCCATTGAGCGGCCCGCGCAGCGGCCGCGTCATCACATAGTCGCCTTCGGAGCCGTACTTGCCACGGATGTCCTGGAATACCCGGATATAGCCGCTGTCGACGAAGACGTCGTCCCCCTGCGGCAAAAGGTCCTTCATATGCGGCGAAGCCAGGCGCTCGGCCCGGCCACTGGCGTTGTAGGGCGTGCGCGTCAGCAGCAGGGGCGCGGCATGCGCGCCCTTGGGCACCACGATGACGGTATGCAGCTTGACCCCGTCTCGCATCGGGATCATCACCTCACGCTTCACATAATCGTTGGCCTCGGTCGGCGCGACGAACTTGCGATTACTGATGTCCGGGGTCATTGGCGCGGTCTGCGCCAGAGCGCCGCCGGACAGGACAGCGCAAGCCAGCGCCAACATGATCGGACGCATAGGGGAAATCCTCATCGACGCACTCCGCCAGGGAATCGCTGAGTGTACTCACGCGGAGCCTGTCGCCAGGCGTCGACGGGCCAGGGCTCGGGCGTGGCCGCTCCGCCTGAAGACGCCGCATTGACCGCGAGCATGCTGCAGTAGCAGCAAGGCCCGCGCTGGCTTTGCCTTCTAAAATCGAATGACGATTAAAAAAACCATTTAAAACATAAGCTTGCAAATATAAAGTGATACCTCAAGGCACCAGCTCCGGCTTCCCAGCGCCAGCTTCAGCCTCCATTAGGGGCTTATGAAATGTGATATCCGTCACATTTTGTGGCAAAATTCGCTGAAGGAAGCCCCGGAGGTTGCATGGTTGCTCGTCGTCCGTTGTCTGTTTACGTTGGCTTGGCCTGCTTCGCCCTGTCGTCATGGGCATTGGCCGCCGCCCCCCTCACCCGCGCCGATCATCTCGCCGAAATCAGCCACTACCGTGATCAGGCGCGCTGGGTAGACGCACTCGCCGCAATCGAGCGCGCACAGCTAGCAGAGCCGAACGACGACCTGCTGTACAAGCTGCAGACCCTTACCCTGGGCGACATCGGCAATGCCCATCGCGCCTGGTCGCTCTACCTCGCGCGGCCTTCACTGTTCGACGACGCGCAGAAGCAGCGGCTGGAGGCGGACTACGTCGCCAAGCTGGTCGGCTGGAGCCTGGCCTATGGCCGAAGCGAGGAAACGCAGCTGGATGAGGCGACGTCGACGCTGGCATTGATCGACGAATACCTGGCACGCGACGGCACCCCACTGGAGCGCGCGCCGCTGCGCATTCGCCGGGATCGGCTGATCCTGCTCAACCGGCTGGACCGCCACGCGCAGGTGCGAGCCGAAGCGCAGGCATTGCAACAGGATGGCTCCGCTTTGCCCGACTACTTGCTGCCGGTGGTGGGCGACTCGCTATTGTCGGCGCGCTATCCGGAAGAAGCCATTCCCTTGTTGGAAACCGCGATCAAGAACGAATCCTCGCGATCGCAGACACGCAGCCAATTGGCCTATGCCTACCTGGAGACCGAGCAGCCAGCGCGCGCCATCGGCCTGCTGGAGGATTGGCGAAAGCAAGAGCCGCCCTGGCGCTGGAACAACCAAAAAACGCCGTACGCCAACTGGCCACGCTTCGAAGCCGACCAGAACCTGACGATGATCCACGCCTACAGCGGCGACCTGTCTACGGCCCAGCGCAACCTGGAGGAAATGCTCGAGATCGCCCCGGGCAGTACCTCGCTGCAGAATTCGCTGGGCAGTGTGTACCAGATGCGTGGCTGGCCCACGCTCGCGCTCGAGCGCTACCAGATGGCCCATACGCTGGACCCGCGCGACATCGCCCCCCGGGCCGGCATCTACGACGCCCAGGTCGCGCTGCAACGCGACGACCTCGCCCGACCGTTCTATGACGACCTGCGGGCCCATTATCCGAACAACGCCACCGTCCAGCGTCTCCAGCGTGATTGGCGTGCGCGCCGCGGCTGGCTGTTGTACGCCTATGCCGATGGCGGCCGCAGCAGCGGCGGCAGCGGCGCATCCCCACTCGGCAACGACGACCGCCATTACGGTATCGAGGTGCAGTCACCGCTGATCGATGACCGTTGGCGCGTGTTTGCCTTCGCCGACCGCCGCTCGGTCGATTTCAGGGACCAGCAGATCAACCCGCTGTGGCTCGGCGCCGGCATCCGCTACCGCTTCGATCACGCCGATGCAGAACTGGCGGTGCAGCGCCCCAACGACGATATCGGCGACACCGGCCTGCGTGGCGGCTTTGGCTGGCAATTCAACGATCGCTGGCATGCCGGCATCAGCGCCGCGCGCAACGATCCGGAAGCCTCGATGCAGGCTCGCCACGCCGGCATCAGCGCCGACAGCGTGGCCGTCGCGGTGGACTATCGCCGCAACGAGCTGACCCAGTGGGGCATCGGCGCCAGCCAGTTTCGCTATGACGACGGCAACCGCCGGGAGACCTTGAACTCCAATGTGGTGCAGCGCCTGATGACGCGCCCCACCCTGCTGATCGACGGCCTGGGCGGCATTTACACCAGCCGCGGCAGCCGCGACGACGCGCCCTACTTCAACCCCTCGCGCGACGGCTCGGTGGAAATCGGGCTGCGCTTCGACCAGCAGGTGTGGCGGCGCTACGAGCGCCATTTTCGGCACCGCCTGACCGTATCGCTCGGCAACTACTGGCAAGAGGGATACGGCAATGCGCTGGTGCCTTCGGCCGAATACCGGCACGAGTGGCAACTCGGCCAGGGCCGCGTGTTCGAGTATGGGGTGAACTGGTCGCGACCGGTCTACGACGGTCAGCGGGAACGCCGTATCGGCTTCGATGCCGCGCTTCATTGGGGGCAGTGAGATGAGAACGATATTTCGAGCGGTGATGCTCAGCGTGGTGCTGTGCCTGGCCGGCGTCACCGGCAATGCCCTGGCGCAGGAAAAGCCCCATCCGGATTCAGCCGATAACGGGCTGCTGGTACTGAGCTACCACGACATCCGCGACGATGTCGCCCAGGAGGGTGATGCCGACAGTTACGCGGTCAGCACGCACAACTTTGCCGCCCACCTGGACTGGCTGTCTGCCCACGATTACCACCCGGTCTCGCTAGCGCAGTTGATCCAGGCCTCGCAAGGCGGCAAGCCGCTGCCGCCGCACCCGGTGCTACTGACTTTCGACGACGGCCTGCGCAGCGTCTACACCAAGGTGTTCCCGCTGCTTCGCGCCTATAACTTCCCGGCGCTGGCGGCACTGATCACCGACTACGTGGACATGGCCCCGGGCCGCACCATCGACTACGGCTACCGGCGTTTCGGCCGCGACGATTTCCTGACCTGGGACCAGTTGCGCGAGATGAAAGCCAGCGGACTGGTGGAGTTCGCCAGCCATACCGACAATATGCATACCGGCGTGACCTCCAACCCGCAGGGCAACTCGACGCCGGCGGTGATCACCCACATCTACGATCCGGCCAAACAACGCTACGAGACCGCGAAAGAATACCAACAGCGCCTTCGCACGGATCTGGCGCGCAGCGCTGACCTGATCGAGCAGAACCTGGGCGTGCGCCCGAAAGCCATCGTCTGGCCCTATGCGGCGTACAACCAGCTCAGCAACGACATTGCCGAACAGCTTGGCATGCCAGTGTCGTTCGACCTGGAAGGCCGCAGCACCCCGGTCACCGGCGACCTGCACGGCTTGGCGCGGCTGCTGGTGACCAACAACCCGGACGTGATCGGGCTGGCCTACGAGCTGCGTCGCGACGTCACGCTCGATGGCATCCGTGCATTGCAGATCGACCTGGACGCCGTCTACGACCC
>JAATFS010000166.1 GCA_015655035.1 Lysobacterales bacterium
GCCGGTTTCGGCGCTGGCGCGCAGGACGACTTGGCCTGCGTGCGGGGTGAACTTGAGGGCGTTGCCGAGCAGGTTGCCGAGTGCTTCGAACAGCAGGGCGCGGTCGCCGTGGATCGGAGGGAGTGCGTGGGGTGATTCCAGTTGCAGTTCCAGCTGTTGGTGCTGTTCTTCGGCCAGGGGGACGTAGAAGGCGTGGACTTCCTGTAGCAGCGAGGCGGGCGCGATGCGGACGAAGGCTTGATGCCGGCGCCGGGTCTCCAGTTCGGATATTCGCAACAAGGCGAGGAAACGCACGAGCAGTGCGTCGGTCTCGCCGATGGCCTGGTCCAGTTGCTCGGCTTCCGGGGAAGGTTCGGGGGCGTGTTGGCGCATTCGATAGAGTCGCGCGCGCAGCCGGGTCAGCGGTGTGCGCAGGTCGTGGGCGATGCTGTCGGAGACGTCCTTGACCTCGGCCATCAGCTTCTCGATGCGTCCGAGCATGGTGTTGACGATGCCGGCGAGCATGTCCAGTTCGTCGCGGCGGCTGGATACCGGCAGGCGCCCGGTCAGGTCGCCCATGACGATGCGCCGGCAGGCCTGGTCGATTGCCTGGATGCGCCGCAGCGGACGGCAGCGCAGCAGGTACCAGCCGATGGCGCCGGGGATGGCCATCAGCGGAATGCTCCAGCCCAGTGCGCTCAGCACGATACGGATGACGTCGCTCAGCGAACTGTTGCGGTTGTCGCGGGTGAGTACCAGCAGGCGCGCGTCGGCGAGGTGCACGGCCAGGGCATGGCAGGGTGCGCTGGCGGCGCGGCCGGGCAGGTTGGCGTTGCACGAGAGCACGTGTACGCGGCCGTCGACGGGCAGTGCCGGGGGCCATTGGCCGACCCGCCCGGACAGCGCGCGGCGCTTGGCGTCGAACAGGCCGTAGTGATTGAGGCTGCGCGTGTCGAGTTGGTAATGCTCTTCCAGGCTGGTCTGGAGGCGTTCGTGGGGGATGCCTTGAAATAGCTGCGCCCGCTGCAACAGGGTGTCGCGGGCGAGGGCGTCCATGTAGGCGGCGACCTTCCAGTGGATGATCCAGACCAGTGCGCAGCCGCACAGTGCCAGCAGCAGCGCATACAGCCCCAGCAGGAAGCTGGACGAGGATCGCCAGCCTTTACTCAGGTTCGCCGAGGACATAGCCGGTTCCGCGCACGGTGTGGATGAGGGGCGGCCGGCCGGGCAGGTCGAGCTTGCGGCGCAGCCGGCCGATGTGCACGTCGATCAGATTGGTGCCGGGGTCGAAGTGATAGCCCCAGACCTCTTCGAAAATCATCATCCGCGTCAGCGTGTGGTTGGCGTTGCGCAGCATGAATTCGAGCAGCTTGAATTCGGTGGGCAGCAGGCAGAGCGGGTGCTGGCCGCGCCGGGCGGTGCGTGCCAGCAGGTCCAGTTCCAGGTCGGCCAGGCGCAGGATCGCATCGGTGTCGGGCACCGGATGCCGCCGCCGCAGCAGGGCCTCGACCCGTGCGGCCATTTCGTCGGAGGCGAACGGCTTGGTGAGGTAGTCGTCGCCGCCGGCACGCAGGCCGCGTACGCGTTCATCCACGTCCGACAGCGCGCTGATCACCAGCACGGGGGTGTGCACGGCCCGGCTGCGCAGCGTGGCGACGATGGACAGGCCATCGATGCCGGGCAGCATGCGATCCAGGGTAATGGCGTGGTAGCTGCCGAGCAGCGCCTGGGACAGGCCTTCGCGGCCGTTGTCGGCCCAATGCACTTCCAGGCCATGACGACCCAGCTCGATGCTGATTTCCTGGGCGGTGACGATGTCGTCTTCGATGACGAGGATGCGCGGCATTGTCGATAAAGAACCTGGTCCGCGCAGCGTAAGCGATTCTTCCTTGCTTGCGGACGCTGCCTGGCGTGTGGCCCTCGTCCGACACTTCGCGCCACCCGGGAGAAGGTGGCGCGAGCAGGCCTGGCTTCAGTCGCGGTAGTTCAGGGCGGGCGGGCGCTCGCCCAGCATCGGTTTGTAGACGAAGTCGTTGCCGCGCCGCCGTTGGAACTCGGCCTTGGCGTCGCTGACCAGTTGCGGTGTGGTGTAAAGCTTGATGGCGGTCCTGGCCAGCACCAGCGCGGCCAGGTACATGCCCTGGTCGCCGATGTCGGTGCCGCTGGTCGCCGCCGATGCCCAGGAGTGCCCTGGCGTACCCGGCACCCAGGTGGCGGTGCCGAGCCCGGCGGTGGGCACCGCCCAACTGACGTCGGAGACGTCGGTGGAACCGCCGGTGAGCTTGTCCTCGGCAAAGGGCTCGATGTCCTCCGGTGCGTGGACCTTGGTCGCATCGATACCGATGGACTGGCGCAGCGCGGTGGCGAAGCGGGTGTCTTCGGCGCTCCAGGACACGCCGCCGGTGGTGGCGAGCTGCTCGTGCATCGCCCGTCCCAGGGTCTGGTTGGGCAGCAGGTTGTAGACGCCGCCGGTGATCTCCACGTCATACCGGGTTTCGGTGCCGATGGCGGCGCCCTGCGCGGCGAGCTTGACGCGCTCGAACACGCGGCGAACCACGTCGGGGTCCTTGTCGCGCACGTAGTAGTAGACCTGTGCGTAGTCAGGCACCACGTTCGGGGCCTTGCCGCCATCGGTGATGACGTAGTGGATGCGGGTGCTCTGCGGGATGTGCTCGCGCAGCATGTTGACCATGCCGTCCATCGCCTCTACTGCGTCCAGCGCCGAGCGTCCGCGTTCGGGCATGGCCGCCGCGTGCGCGGACAGGCCGTGGAAGTTGAACTTGGCGCTGATGTTGGCCAGCGAGGTGCCGATCGAGGCCGAGTTGCGATCCGAAGGGTGCCAGTGCAAGGCCAGGTCCACGTCCTGGTACAGGCCATCGCGGACCATGTAGACCTTGCCCGAGCCGCCTTCCTCGGCGGGCGAGCCGTAGACGCGGATCTCGCCTGGCGTGCCGGTCTTTTGCAGCCATTGGCTGACCGCGATGGCTGCGCCGACCGACCCGGCGCCGAACAGGTTGTGGCCACAGCCGTGGCCGGCATCGATGCCGGCGCGCGCTTGCTTGGTCGGCGTGGCTTGCTGCGATAGGCCGGGCAGGGCGTCGTATTCGGCGAGCACGGCGATCACCGGGCCGCCGGCGCGCGCCGAATAGCGGGCAACGAAGGCGGTCGGCATGCCGGCCACACCCATTTCGACCTTGAAGCCGTGGCGGCGCAGTTCATCGGCCAGCAGCTTGGAACTGCGCGTTTCCTTGTAGCCGACCTCGGCGTATTCCCATAGGGCCCGCGCGGCCTTGTTCATCGCCGGGCGGTAGCCGTCAAGGTAGCTGCCGACGTCTTGCGCCGATGCCGGCGCGCTGGCCAGGGAGAAGACGGCCAGGGTCGCGGCAGCCAGTTTGCAACGCATCAATCTATCCATGTGCATGCCTCGTAGCGTGGAAGGTGAAGGGTCGTCGGTCGGCCTCGATGGCCGGGGTCATTCGAAGTTCGCGCGCAGTGTCAGGCCGATGGTCCGCGGCCGCAGGGTGAGTACCTGGTTGTCGTAGCCGGCCCCCGTATCGCGGGTGATGACGCCGGCCTTGTCGAGCAGGTTGCTGACGTAGAGATAGACCGCCCAGCGGCTGGCTTCGATGCCGGCGCGGAGGTTGAACAGTGAGTAGGCGCCCTGCTTTTCGTAGTAGGCGTAGTTGTCGCGGAAGTAGGAGCTGCTGCTGCCGACGTAGCTGTAGTCCAGGCGCGCCATGCCGTACAGGTCGGTGTTCTTGATCGGCCAGTTGTAGCCGGCACCGAACGCGCCGCTCCACGTCGGCACGTAGGGAATACGGTCGCCGCTGAGGCCGGTGGAGTTGGTCATCGCCAATTCGCTGTTGTACTGGTCCTCGGTCAGCTGGCCGTCCAGGTAGGTCAACATGGCGTTGAGCGTGAGCCCGGCCAGCGGCCGTACCGTGCCTTCCAGCTCGGCGCCACGGATGCGCGCCGCGCCGGCGTTGGCGATGTAGGCGAAGGCGCCGTTGGCGCTGCGCCCGGAGACCTGCATGTTGCTCCAGTCGATCTGGAACAATGCCGCGTTCAGTTGCGCGCGGTTGTCCCACCACTCGGTCTTCAGCCCCAGCTCGTAGTTCCACAGGCTGTCGGGCTGATAGGCGATCAGTCCATCGGCCAATCCGGGTACGTTGTTGGCGCCGCCGGGGCGGAAGCCCTTGGCTGCGGTTGCGTAGCCCATGATCGCCGGGGTGAACTGGTAGCTGGCGTTGAACTTGCTGACGTAGCCGCTGGCGCTGGCGTCGACCTCGGTGTAGTCGCCGACGTAGGACTGGGTGATGTAGTTGGAGATATGGACCTGGCCATAGGTCTTCTTGTCGTAGTCGTAGCGGCGCAGGCCGTAGGTCAGGTCGAGTGTGTCGGTGGCGCTGAAGGTGAACTCGCCGTAGAAGGCGGTCTGTTCCATTTCGGTGCCGACGTGGCGCCAGGCCGACAGGTCCAGCGGCTGGCGGACGTCGCCGCTGCCGGCATCGGTCTTGGCGACCATGCTCTCGATGGTGTCGTCGCGGTTTTCGCGATACACCCCGGCGGTCCACGCCAACCGGTCCGCCAGGGCCAGCCCGCTCAGGCGGGCTTCGTAGTTGCGCGAGCGCAGCAGCATCGGCTGGTACAGCGCACTTGGCAGCCGGCTTTCGGCGTAGGCGGTATAGCGCGCCATCTGCGTGGTGTCGCACGTGCCTATCGACGCGCCATCGATGGCGTTGATGTAGTTGCTGCATGAGGTCGCGTTGGTGGTTGAGCGCGACAGGGTGGTGGTGTAGTCGCTGGTGCGTTGCAGCGCCCACTTGTAGTACGAGGCCGAGGTGGTGAGCGTCGCCCAGTCCAGGTCCCAGTTGAGCGTCAGGTTGTACAGGTGCAGGTCGTCCTTGGTGGTGGCGATGGTCTGGAAGTCGGCGTTGTACCGGCCCAGGTCCTCGTCCCATTCGCTCTGTCCGCCCTGGTCGGTCTTCTGGAAGATCGCCGAGGCATCCAGGGTCACCGCTTCGTTCGGGGTCAGCCGCAGCATCACCCGGCCGCCCTTGCTGTCGAGGTCGTTGACGTCGTCGCGGCCGTAGCCGAGGTTATCGACGTAGCCGGCGCGCTCGGATTGGTAGAGCACCGCACGCGCGGCGAGCACGTCCTTGGCCAGTGGCACGTTGACCATGGCCTTGTAGGTGGTGGACGGGCCGCTGGCATCGCGGGTGGAGGCGATGTCGCTCTCGAAGGCGCCGGTGAAGGCCGAGGCATCGGGCTTGTTGTAGATCATGCGGATGGTGCCGCCCATCGAGCCGGAGCCGTACAGCGTGCCTTGGGGGCCGCGCAGCACTTCCACGCGCTCGACGTCGAACAGGTCCATGTCGGCCACGGTGGAACTGGCGTCCTGCGACGTGCCAGCGGGACCGGACAGCGGCGTCTCGTCGTAGTACACGCCGACGGTGGGTTCGCCGGTACTGCGGATACCACGCATCGTCACCCGCCGCTGGGTCGGCGAATCGCCGACGATCTGCAGGCTGGGCACGCTGCGGAAGTAATCCTGGAAGCTGGAGGCGCCCATGTCCTTGAGGGTCTGTGCTTCCACCGCGCTGATGCTGACCGGGGTCTCCTGCAACTTGGTCTCGCGCTTGAGCGCCGAAACCGTGACCGAATCCAGGGTGGTCGCCGACTTCTGCGTGGCGTGCGGCGGTTGCGCGGTGTCTTGCGCGCTGGCCGATCCGCTGGCCGCCAGCAGCAGTGCCAGTTGGATCGAACCGCTCAGGGAAAGTCGTGTCGTCGTCATCGTCGTCTCCGGGACAGGGGGGGATGCAGCAATGAAGGCGGTGGCATGCCAGGCATGCGCGCGCGTCAGGCTCGACGGGCTGCCGAATGACGGAAACACCTTCCCTGGCGGCGGCCACTGCGGCGCCACGTCTGTTTTTTTTGCCGCGAGTTCTGTGCAGTCGGTGCCCGACGCCGCCCCCTTGTCGCTGTCCTGGACAGCCGGGGCGCCGGTGCATCGAGAGTCGCCCCGCATCGCGGGGCGAGTCAATGCATGGCGAGAACGGATGAAGAATCTTTCATCTGCCGGGTAGGGGCGGCAGCGGGTAGGTGGGCGTCGGCAGCGTTGCCGGCGACGCCGGTTGCGGTTCTGCCACGGGCCCCGGCAACGGCAGCGGCCCGTGGCAGACGGTCACGGGAACGGATCAGTCACACGCAGAACGGTGTGGGCCAGCGGTGCCGGTCACAGTTCGAATTTTGCGCTGAGCGACCAGGTGCGCGGCTGGCCATAGCCGTTGCCGTCGTTGCTCCAGTAGCGGCGGTCGGTGAGGTTGGTGATCTCGCCGCGCAACGTGACCGGCGTGGTGCCCCAGCGCGTGCGATAGCCGAGGCCGGCATCGAGCAGGGTAAAGGACGGCAGCTTGAGGTCGTACAGGTCGTTCCATAGCGAGGTGCCGTACATCTGCGAGCCATAGTGCTTGGCGGCGGCATGTACGCTCAAACCCGGCAATGCGTCTACCTCGTAGGCGGCGTTCAACGTCGCCTGGAAACGGGCCACACCGGCCGGTGTCCTGCCCACTGCCGCCACTTCGTTGCGCAGGTATTCCGCGTCCACCCAGGTCGCACCGCCACCGATGCGCAAGTTCGGCGTGGCCTGCACGCTGGCGCTCAGGTCTACGCCCTGGTAGCGCACTTCGCCGTCCTGCACGTAGTAATTGTCGGCATTGCCGTATTCGGCGCCGCGCTCGATCCGGAACCAGGCCGCATCCAGTGTCCAGAGGGCATGCTCCAGTTTGTAGCCCAGCTCGTACTGCTCGCTTTCCAGCGGCGGTAGCAAGGTGTTGCGGTTTTCGTAGAGCATGCCGACGGTACTGCCTTGCTCCAGCGCCTGGACGTAGCTGGCGTAGAGGGTCTGGTCGGCGCGCGGCTTGAACATCAATGCGACGGTGGGCGTGTTAACCGATTTGGCGTAGCGGTCCGAGCGCACGCCTTCCACGTTCCAGCTGTCCTGGGTGTAGCGGGTGTGGCGCAGGCCCAGCAGCATCGACCAATGCTCACCGAAGGACAGGGTATCGCTGGCGAACAGCGCGTTCTGTACCACCCGGTCGCTGCGGTAGGTCTGGCGCGAATGCGTGCTGCGATAGCTCAGGCTGCTGTCCTGGTACAGATTGGAGGTGCCGAGCTGGTACCACAGGTTTTCCTTGGACCAGCCGCTGTCGGCTTGCTGCCAGCTGAGACCGGCGACCACCTGATGACCGATCGGACCGGTCTGGAAACGGCCTTCGAGCAGCCCCTGCGCGAGGTAGTTCTCGGCCAGGTTGCCGAGGTCGTAGATGTAGGTATCGGCATTGCCCTCGCGGTCGCGCACGTAGTCCCAGATCTTGTTGATGGCGCTGCGGAACTTGCTGTAGCTCAGATCCAGGCGCGCCTTCCAGGCATCGTCGATCTGCCATTGCAGGCCGGTCATCGCTGCCTGCATCTCGGTGTTGAAGTAGGTGTCGTGGATCGCACGGTCGCGGCGCGGATCCAGGCGCCGCGGCAGCACGCTGTCGGCGTAGCTGTAGAAGGTGACGGTTGGCGCTTCGTTTTCCAGCTTGCGGTTCTGGTAGAGCAGGTCCGCGCTCCAGGTGACGCGGTCGCTCAAGCGGGCGTCGAGCCCCAGCGAGGCCAGCGTGCGCTCGACATGGGTATCGTTGTAGGTGTCGCCTTGCTCGCGCAGCAGGTTGAGACGATAGCCGAAGCGCCCGTCTTCGCCGAAGCGCCGGCCATTGTCCAGATGCGCGCTGTACACGCCGCCATCGCGGTAGCCTATGGCCACGTCGAGCAGGGGCGTTTCGGTGGGTTTCTTGGTGATGTAGTTGAGGATGCCGCCGGGCGCACCGAAGCCATACATGAAGCCACTGGCCCCCTTGAGCAGTTGTACTTGCTGCATGCTTTCGATCGGCCACTCGGCACCGTAGGTGTACAGCGGCATGCCGTTGAGCTTGTGGCCGTTGTTCTCGCTCACCGGCAGGCCACGGACCTGGACGGTGGTGTACCAGCTGCTGTTGTAGGCACCGACGTTTCCGGATACCGACGGATCGGTGATGAACAGCTGCGCCAGCGCGTTGACCTGGCGCTGCTGGATGTCCTCGGCATCGATGCGGGTGATCGAAAAGGGCGTGTCGAGCGCTGGGCGGTCGCCGAGCGCGCCGGCGTCGGTATCGGCACGCGCGACGCTGACGCGCACGGCGTCCAGTTCGGTGGTTTTGCGGTCCTTGGGGGCGGTCTCAGTTGGGGTGTCGGCCTCGGCGGCGTGGGCGGGGGCGCAGAGTACGCAGGTCAATGCGAAGGCCAGCAGCGAGGGCGACGGCAGATGGGAGGACATGGTGGTTTCCGGTGATGGAGGAACGTGGTGTCGTGCCTTGCCGCGAGGGCTGGGTGGACAGTGGAGCGACGGCCCGCCTAGGGGCGTTGTCGTTGGATGGCGGGGCGAAGGCGGGTCGGCGCACAGGCGAACGCGATGGAGCTGCACGCGTTGCTGTCGCCCAGGCGAGCGCAAAGGCTGCATAGGTGCGCAGCGGCCGCCTCGGGACAATCCACGGCACTACGACGCGGTGGCGCAACAACGGCAAGGCAATGGCAGCGGAGCATGCGAGATCCCTGGCAGACAGCAGCGAACGGCCCGCGCTCGAACAACGCGGATGCGGCAGATCGTCTTGGCTGGCCGATGGATGCCTTGACGTCGCAGGTGCGGACTTGCGTCGAGAAGGCGGCAGGCGCTGGCTGGCGCGGATTGTTCTCCTTTGCAC
Organism: Lysobacterales bacterium; assembly: GCA_015655035.1. Classification (GTDB taxonomy): domain Bacteria; phylum Pseudomonadota; class Gammaproteobacteria; order Xanthomonadales; family Xanthomonadaceae; genus JAATFS01. The sequence goes on from JAATFS010000166.1 coordinate 8,763, forward strand.
CCGTGCGGTCAACGCGGCGCAGCGACACTCAGTGCCGTTGCCGTCGCCGATGCGGATACCATGCAGGTCATCTTGTGTGCTGGAGTTTTCGATTATGCGTTCGTTCCGTCTGCTGCCACTGTTGCTGGCGTTGCCCCTGGGGGCACAGGCACAGCCTGCCGATACCACGGCGTTGCCGTCGCAGATGAGCACCTGGCGGCGCGACCTGCACGAGCATCCCGAACTTGGCGGCAAGGAAACGCGCACCGCGCAGCTGATCGCCGATCAACTGCGCAAGCTCGGGCTGACGCCGCGTACCGGACTGGCGCATACCGGCGTGGTTGCGGTGCTCAAGGGCGGCAGGCCGGGGCCGCGGATCGCGTTGCGCGCCGACATGGATGGCCTGCCGGTGAAGGAGGAAACCGGATTGCCGTTCGCCTCCACCGCGACCACGAGCTATCGCGGCCAGCCGGTCGGGGTGATGCATGCCTGCGGCCACGACATGCACATGGCGATACTGCTGGGGGTGGCCAAGGCGCTGGTCGCGCGCAAGGACACGCTGCCGGGCGAGGTGATGTTCGTGTTCCAGCCGTCCGAGGAAGGTCCGTCCGAGCCGGGCGCGCCGTTCGGCGCGAAGATGATGCTCGACCAAGGCGTGTGGCGCGACTTCAAGCCCGAGGCGGTGTTCGGCCTGCATGTATGGGCGGGCCTGCCGACCGGCCAGATCGGTTTCCGCAGCGGACCGGCGCTGGCCAGCGCCGACGAATGGACCCTGACCGTGCGCGGCCGCCAGACTCACGGTTCGCGGCCGTGGGACGGCGTCGATCCGATCACGCTCGGCGCGCAGATCCTGCTCGGCACCCAGAGCGTGATCGCGCGCCAGGTCAACATCGCGGCCACCCCGGTGGTGCTGACCGCCGGCCAGTTCAATGCCGGCGTGCGTTTCAACATCATCCCCGACGAGGCGACCCTGGTCGGCACGCTGCGCACCTTCGATCCAGCGGTACGCGAGGACGTGATCGCGCGCTTCCGCCGTACCGCCGAGGATTTCGCGCATGCCGGCGGCGGCAGCGCGGAACTGCAAGTGATCAGCAACGCACCGGCGACGATCAACGATCCGGCGCTGGCCAGGCGGGTTGCGCCGTCGTTGCAGCGCGCGGTCGGCGCCGACAACGTGGTGGAGATGCCGATGCAGACGGTGGCGGAGGATTTCTCGCAGTTCGCGAACGTGGTGCCGGGCGCGTATTTCTTCGTGGGCACCACGGCGGCGGGCAAGGATCCGGCGACGATGCCGATCAATCACTCGCCCAAGTACGCGCCGGACGAAGCGGCGTTGGAAGTGGGCAGCCGCGCGCTGCTGCAAGTGGCGCTGGATTACCTGGAAGGCCGGGAGTCGTAGTCCCGGAGACCGGCGCCTGCGGCGGAAGTCGCTTGCATCGACCGCAACGACAGGAGCGAAGGCGCGGGCCTGGTTTCCCGTGCCGGTTCAGGCACAACGGCCACCGCCCGGGCGGTGGCCGTTGCCGTTACGCCTGTTCGCGGGCGATCGCGCGCCAGCCGATGTCGCTGCGGTGGAACTCGCTGTCCCAGTGGATCGCGGCCACGCCGGCGTAGGCATTGCGTTGCGCCTGCGACACGCTGTCGCCCAACGCGGCCACGCATAGCACGCGTCCCCCGGCGCTGACGACCTCGCCGTTTGCATTCAACGCGGTGCCGGCGTGGAACACCTTGGCACTGGTGGACACTGCATCCAGGCCAGCGATCACCTCGCCGGTGATCGGCGATTCCGGATACGGCCGGGCTGCCAGCACCACGCCCAGCGACGGGCGTGGGTCCCACTGCGCATGCATGCTGTCGAGCGTGCCGTCGATCGCCGCTTCGACCAGATCCAGCAGGTCCGACTGCAGCCGCAGCATCACCGGCTGGGTTTCCGGGTCGCCGAAGCGCACGTTGAACTCGATCACCTTCGGTGCACCGGACGCATCGATCATCAGCCCGGCGTAGAGGAATCCGGTGAATGGCACGCCGTCGGCGATCATGCCGACCACGGTCGGCTCGACCACTTCGCGCATCACCCGTGCATGGACCTCGGGCGTGACCACCGGTGCCGGCGAGTAGGCGCCCATGCCGCCGGTGTTGGGGCCGGTGTCGCCGTCGCCGACGCGTTTGTGGTCCTGGCTGGTGGCCATCGGCAGTGCAGTACGGCCGTCGACCATCGA
>JAATFS010000337.1 GCA_015655035.1 Lysobacterales bacterium
AACTGCTCGATGGCCACGTGCATCATCCAGTTGTCGCCAGGCGGCACCGACACGGTGACTGCACTGCCTGCGATGCGGGCACCGGCGTAGATGGGACGCAGCCGATGATGCAGCAGCCCGGTACGGCCCTGCGCCTCGTGCGCCGTGGCGACGCCGGCCTGAGCCAAGCCATCGACCACTGCCGTAGCGGCACGTTCGATCTGAGTGACGACTTCGGACATCCATCCATCCTTCGTTAGGAGTGGGCGAGTCTGGGCATCGCGGCGCGGTTACCTCAAGATCGTTTTGCGACGTGCCCATTGGTTTTGGTTATAGTTCGCCCGTGCGAGCGACTCCCGAACTGAATCTGCGGCATCTGCACGCGTTGGCGGTGGTGAGTCATGTCGGTGGCATCAGTGCCGCCTCGGCACAGGTGAACCTGTCGCAGCCGGCGTTGTCCCAGGCGATCGCGCGGCTGGAGCGGCAATTCGGACTGGCGCTGTTCGAGCGGCAGCCTGGCGGGATGATCGCGACCGAAGCGACGCGGCTGCTGGTGCCCCGAATCGAGCGGGCGCTGGCTTATGTGGCGCGTGGCGTGCAGCTGGCGCGGCGCTCGCGGCGGTTGCCGGCCATTGCTGCGGTCGAGCGCCGGGTCACGCTGGGCCAGTTGCATGCATTGACGGCGGTGGACGCGGCCGGCAGCTATTCGCTGGCGGCGACGCGCCAGGGGGTGTCGCAGCCGGCGATCTATCGTGCGGTGCAGGCCTTGGCCGATTCCATCGAGGTAGTCCTGACCGTGCGTCGAGGCAAGACCGTGCAGCCGACTCCGGCGGCTACGCGGATGTTGCGCTTGATACGGCTGGCGGTGGCCGAATTCGATGCCAGTCTCGACGAACTGGACGCGCTGCGTTCCAAGACTGCCGGCCGCATCACCCTGGGGGTCATGCCGCTGGCGCGCGCGATCCTGTTGCCGCAGGTGCTGGCGCGGTTCGCGCGCGCGCATCCGGGCGCCTCCGTCAATGTGATCGAAGGGCCGTATGCCGAACTGCTGGGGCATCTGCGCGAAGGCGCACTGGACCTGCTGATCGGCGCGCTGCGAGACCATCTGCCGGCGCGCGACGTGATCCAGGAGGGTTTGTTCGACGATGACCCTGTCATCGTCGGCCGCAGCGGGCATCCGTTGGCCGAGGCGGGCTTCGACTTCAGGCGGTTGCAGGATTTTCCCTGGGTGGTAGCCGCTACCGGCGCCCCGGTGCGCGCGCGCTGGGAGAGCATGTTCCGCGAACAGGGGCAGGAGCCGCCACGCTTGCGCATCGAATGCGGCTCGGTGCTGATCATCCGTGGCCTGCTGCTCGAAGACGACTGGCTGACGCTGATGTCGCGCGACCAGTTCTTGTTCGAGCGTCGTGCCGGCCTGCTGTGCGAAATCGGCACGGCCGGCCCAAGCGTGCGTCGCCGGATCGGCCTGGCGATGCGTGCCGACTGGTATCCCACCCGATTGCAGACGGCCTTTCTGGAAACGTTTCGCGCGGTCTGTGCCGAACGCGGACAGTCCGCGTCGCACAGCGCGTGGCCGTTCCGCTATCCCGGTCAGGTTGGGTGATCGGCTTTGCGTTTCGCGCCGGCTCACGCAGAATCGGCCGCATCTTCGGGTTTGAGTAGACAATGCTGCCCAACTGGCTTGAGCAAGGTACCTGGCTACTCGCGCTGGACTGGTCGATCCGGCTGGCGGCGCTGCTGTGGATTCCCGCGCGGACCACGCCCGGTGCGGCGCGCAGCTGGTTGCTACTGGTGGGGTTCGTGCCGCTGCTGGGCTTGCCGTTGTACCTGCTGTTCGGGCATCCGTGGTTGTCGCGGCAGCGCATCCTGCGGCAGGCGCAGGCCTCGCAGGTGATCCGTGAGCAACAGCTGCCGCTGGCGGCGTTGCGCTGGATGCCGGCCGGTGACACCCAGGTTGCCGAGATGGTGCCGTTGGTGGAACGCCAGGGCGACTTCATGCCCACCCATGGCAACGCGGTGGAGCTGCTGGACGACTATGCGCAGTCGTTGCGGCAACTGCTTGCCGATATCGATGACGCGCGCGAGCGGGTGCATCTGCTGTACTACCTGATGTTCGATGACGCAGTCGGCGAGGCGGTGACGGCGACCCTGGAACGTGCGGCCGCACGTGGCGTGAAGTGCCGGCTGCTATTGGATGCAGTGGGCGCCAAGCGTGGGCTGCGCCGCTATCGCAAGCGACTGTTGGCTGCCGGGGTGGACGTGCATGCGGTGCTGCCCGGCGGGCTGCGCTGGCGGCGCAGTGGGCGCATGGATCTGCGCAATCATCGCAAGATCGCCGTCATCGACAACCGCGTCGGCTTCGTCGGTTCGCAGAATCTTGCCGAACCGGTGTTCGTCGATGGCTTTCCCAATCGCGAGCTGGTCGCGCGCGTGCACGGGCCGGTGGTCAGCCATCTGGAGGCGGTGTTCGCCAGCGACTGGTTCGTCGAGACCGGGCGGCGTCTTCAGGTATGGCCCGACGCGCCGGTCTGCAACACCAACGTGGTTACCCAACTGTTGCCCAGCGGCCCGGCGTATCCATTCGAGAACGCCCGCGATGCGGTCAACGCGTTGATCCACCTGGCCCGCCGCAAGGTGGTGCTGGTGACGCCGTATTTCGTCCCCGACGAGGCCACGCTGAGCGCGCTGCGCATTGCCGGGGTGTCCGGCGTGGACGTGCAGCTGATCTTGTCCGAAAGCAACAACCAGCGCCTCACCGCGTGGGCGCAGGAGGCCTACTACGACGAGCTGCTGCGCGCCGGGGTAAAGATCGCGCTGTACCGCCCGCACTTCCTCCACGCCAAGCACCTGAGCGTGGACGACGACATTGCACTGGTCGGGTCGATCAACCTGGACATCCGTTCGTTCGCGCTCAACGCCGAGATCGGCATGCTGTGCTACGACCCCGGCGTGGTCCGGCGCCTGCGCGAGATCGAGCAGGACTATCTGTCGCAGTCGCAGCAGCTGACGTTGCAGCAATGGCGCAGCCGTCCCACCTGGCGCCGCAGCCGCGAAGGCATTGCCCGCCTGGCCGATGCATTGATGTAGCGCAATGAAAGTTGGCGGCGCGCGCCGGGGATGTTGCAATGCGGTTAAACGCATGGCTCCGGCATATGAGCGATGGTTCTGAGGCGGCAACAGACCCGGTTCAGCCATCCACTACAATCCCGTGCATGAATGAATTGCTTCAGCCTTATGAGTATGACGTAGCCATCGTGGGCGGCGGCGCCGCCGGTGTGTTGGCGGCGCTGCATCTGTTGCGCCAGGCGGTGGTAATGCTGCGGATCGTGTTGATCGAGCCGCAGTCGCTGCTGGCCCAGGGCGTGGCGTATGCGACACGGTGTCCGGAGCATCTGCTCAACGTGCCGGCAGGCAACATGAGCGCGTTTGCCGACAGCCCCGACGATTTCGTCGACTATCTGCGGCGGGCGCGATGCTGTCCGCACATCGCCGATGCCGACCTGCCGCAGGCCTACGTCAGCCGCCTTCACTATGCGGTCTATCTACGCGAACGCCTGGCGCAGGCGCAGGCCGGGAGCAAGGCCCGCCTGCAGCGGGTGTCGGCGCGCGTGGACGCGTTGGACAAACGAGCCGATGGCCTGGTGCTGCACCTGGATTCGGGCAACGCGATCCATGCCGAGGCGATGGTCCTGGCGGTCGGCAATGCGCTGCGGCCATTGCCGCTGCGTGGTGCGACCAGTCTCCACCACGCGCACCGGCGGGAGGCCTGGGACACCGACGCGATCGCGGCGCTGGCGCCGGAGGCTTCGGTATGCATCGTGGGTTCGGGCTTGAGCATGGCCGATAGCGTGGTCTCGCTGTGCGCGCATGGCCATCGCGGCCCGGTGCATGTGGTGTCGCGGCATGGGCTGATGCCGTTGCCGCACGCGGCCGGCCCGGCGGCGGACTTCGATCCGGCACCGCTACTGCAGATGCCTCTGCGTCAGCGGATGCGCATCTTGCGCCAGCACGCGCGCGAGGCCGCTCAGCGCGGCATACCGTGGCAGAGCGTGATGGAGCAGGTGCGACCCCTGGGACAGGCGTTGTGGCAGTCGTTGTCGGTGCCCGATCAACTGCGTTTCCTGCGTCACCTGGTGCGTTACTGGGACGTGCATCGGCATCGTGTGGCCGCCGAGGTGAATGCGCAATTGCAGACGATGCGGGCCAGCGGCCAGCTGCGACTGCATCGTGCGCGACTGGATACCGCGTTTTCGACCGGAGCCTGCGTGCAGGTCAACGCCAAGACCGCACAGGGCCGCCTGCTGCAA
>JAATFS010000095.1 GCA_015655035.1 Lysobacterales bacterium
ACGTTCTTCTGGTAGAGCGTGTGCAGCATCGCGTGGCCGGTGCGGTCGGCCGCGGCGCAGGCGCGCTGCACCGGCTTCTCGCCGTAGTTGGCGGTGTGGCCGCCGAAGGGGCGCTGGTAGATCGTGCCGTCCGGGTTGCGGTCGAAGGGCATGCCGAAGTGTTCGAGCTCGTACACGACCTTCGGTGCCTCGCGGCACATGAATTCGATCGCGTCCTGGTCGCCCAGCCAATCCGAACCCTTGATGGTGTCGTAGAAGTGGTAGCGCCAATCGTCTTCGCCCATGTTGCCGAGCGCGGCGGAGATGCCGCCCTGCGCGGCCACGGTGTGCGAACGGGTCGGGAAGACCTTGGTCAGGCAGACCGTCTGCAAGCCCTTCTGGGCCAGGCCGAAGGTCGCGCGAAGCCCGGCGCCGCCGGCGCCGATCACGACCATGTCGTACTTGTGTTCAGTGATCTTGTAAGCGGACATCTAGTTCAGTTCCCCAGCGCGATACGCGCTACCGCGAAAATGCCGACGATCGCACCGAGCGCGGCGACGAACTTCACCGTGGTCTGCAACGCCAGGGCCAGCAGCGAATTGTGGATGTAGTCCTCGAGCACGACCTGAAGGCCGAGCTGCGCATGCCAGAACATCGCGACCAGGAAGCCCACCAGCAACACTGCGTTCCACGGTTTGGCCACCGCTTCGGTCGCACTGACGTAGTCGGCGCCGAGCAGGCTCAACACGAACACCAGGAACCAGATCGTCAACGCCACCAGCGCGGTAGCGGTCAGGCGCTGCAGTACGAAGTGCTCGGTACCAGTCTTGGCCGCGCCAAGACCGCGCACGTTCTTCAGCGGGGTACGGTAGCGGCTCATGCGGCACCTCCGCTCAGCACATACACCCAGATCGCGATGGTGATCACCAGGCTGGCGATCACCGAGGTCCAGCTGCTGCGCACGAAAGCCGGGATGCTGAAGCCATGCCCGAAATCCTGCACGATGTGGCGAATGCCGTTGGACAGGTGGTAGGCAAATGCCCAGCTCCAGGCAAACAGAAACAACTGTCCATACCAGGCGCCCGCATGGGCGCTGAAGCAATTCCAGGATGCGGGGCCGAGCATCAAGAGCAATAGTGCAGCGGCGATGATCAGGGCACCCACGGACAGCACGACGCCAGTGCCTCGATGCAAAATCGAGGTGGCCATCTGTATCTGCCAGCGATAGACCTGTAGATGCGGTGAGAGGGGTCTTTCTCGAATAGCCATTCGCTGGGCTCGTTGTCTCGGCTGGGCGGCACTACGCCGCGTTGGCTCAATGCTGCTCAAAAATCAATGCAGCGTCCGTTTTTCTCCCAATCACCGTATCGCACCGGATCTAGTCCGCCGCGACCACCGATCTCCTTCGGCCCAGCCGGCGACTCAGGAGAGATTTCTCCTGGCAACGGCGGGGTTTCTGGGTCGACATCGGGGGTTGGGGTTGTTTGGCCTATCATCGTGGGTCTCGCAACGCACAAATTTTATGCTTCCCCCCCGTGCCTGACAACCTCGACACTTCCATGCCCACCTTCTCGCGCCTCCCGGCGTATGCGCTGATTCGCCTGCAAGGCCCGGACAGCGTGGCTTTCGCGCATGCACAGTTCACCAACGACGTGTCCGCCCTGGGCGTCGGCCAGTGGCAATGGAGTGCCTGGCTGACGGCCAAGGGACGCGTGATTGCGCTATTCATGCTTTATCGCGCCGCCGCCGATGAGTTACTGATGGTGCTCGCCGACGACGATGCGCACTACATCGCCGAGCAACTGCGCCGGTTCGTCTTCCGCCGCAAGCTGGTTATCGCGCCCTGCGAGGAGCTCGAGGTGGCTGGCCGCTTTGCGGCGCCGGACCGTGCCAGCGCCGCGACTGCCGCGGCACTGGGGGACGGGGCAACGGAGTTCGACCTTGGCGCGCTGGAGCTGCCACGCACATTACGCTTGCAGCACAAGAGCACCGCCCTGCCCTCCGAGGCCGAATCTTCGTTCCCGCTACTCTGGCGCCAGGCCGACCTGCGCCTGGGCCTGCCGCACCTGGAGGCCTCGCAGCGCGAGCAATGGACGCCGCAACAGATCGGCCTGGACCGATTGCATGCCTACAGCGTCAAGAAAGGCTGCTACCCCGGCCAGGAAATCGTGGCTCGCACCCATTTCCTGGGCAAGGCCAAGCGCCTGGCGCAACTTCTGGAAGTAACTCCCGGCACCCAGCCTGGCGATGATGTCCATCAAGGTGAACAACGCATCGGCGGCATCGTCTGCGTCGCCCACGGACTGGC
>JAATFS010000148.1 GCA_015655035.1 Lysobacterales bacterium
CGTAGGCGTCGCCGCGGTGCGCGGCCTGCGCCTGGCCCGGCAGGCTTCGCAGCAGCCGGCTTATGCCAACTGGTGGGAAAGCGGCCAGGCCCAGGCCGGGCTGCGGCGCGCGATCAAGCCGCTGTGGTGGACCGCCGCCGCCGTGATACTGGCGGCGGTGACGCCCAGGCTGGCGGACCTGTTCGGCACATGACCCTGTTCTTCGCCCTGTGTTTCTTCGGGGTGGCGGTGGCCGGCTTCAGCGCGTTCGTGATCTTCTGGCCGCTGACCCTGGTACACCTGCGCGACCGCCATCCGGCGCTGGCCGACACTCTCGGCCCTGGCGCCTTTCTCAAGCCGGCGGCATTGCGGTGGCTGCTGCAGCGCCGCTACCGCAGCGAACACGACAGCGCGCTATCGGGCCTGGCCACGCCGGCCTGGGTGTCGCTGCTGACTCTTTCCACCGGGCTGGGCATGGCCGCCCTGCTCGGCCTGATTTCCAAGGTGATGCAATGAACGATGCCCCCTTCCACGAGCAATGGTGGCTGGCCAGCCTGGGCCGGCTGCTGATCTGGGCGCGCTTGAGGACACTCGACGCCGGCACCGCCGAAGTGCTGGACAGCGATGGCAAGACCCTGGTCTACGACAGCGAGGACAGTGCCCGCGCGGCGTTGTTCGATGCCGAATTCGTGGCCTTCGACGGCCTGGACGAGGACGACGCACTCGCCCGTGGCTTCTCGCTGGACGAGATCCAGCCGCCGCAGGCCGGCAGCGACCAGGAGTTGCACGGACGCATGACCCAGTCCCTCGGGAGCAACGCCTGAGATGCATACGCCACGCGCATTCGTCGAGACCGATCTGAGTGCGCTGGACCTGCTGTTCGCGCGCGATGCCTTCATCACCCTGATCAGCCAGGGCGATGACGGCGAGCAACAGGTCAGCCACCTGCCGGTGCTGTACCGCCGCGACGGAGAGGCCGTGGTACTGGAAGGCCACTGGGCACGCGCCAATCGCCAGGCCCGGCATCGTGGCAATGCATTGGCGATCGTGCACGGCCCGCATGCCTACGTGTCGCCGGCGTGGTACCCGGACAAGGAGCCCGCCGCCCGGGTGCCGACCTGGAACTATGCCGTGGCCCACCTGCACGGGCAGCTCGACAGCTTCGACGACGAGCGGGCGCTGGGCGAACTGCTGTCGCGGCTGAGCGCGCCTTTCGAGGCCAGCGTCGGCAATGAGTGGCAGTTCGACGCCGAGCGCAGCGAACACCAAAAAATGCTGCGTGGCATCGTCGGCTTTCGTTTCGCGGTCAGCCGGACCGAACTGAGTTTCAAGCTCAGCCAGAACCATCCGGCGGCCAATATCGCCGCCGTGGCCGACGCACTCGATCGACAGCCATCGCAAGGCCAGCACGAAGTTGCAGCGCTGATGCGGCGCTTTGGCAACCTGGAGTAACACGCACATGAACGAACTCGACCACCTGCTCGAAAACAACCGCGCATGGGCCGATCGCATCAACCGCGAGGACCCCGAGTTCTTTAGCCGGCTGTCCAAGCAACAATCGCCTGAATACCTGTGGATCGGCTGTTCGGACTCGCGCGTACCCGCCAACCAGATCATCGACATGGCGCCTGGCGAAGTGTTCGTCCACCGCAATGTCGCCAACGTGGTGGTGCACACCGATCTCAACTGCCTGTCGGTGATCCAGTTCGCCATCGATGTGCTGAAGGTCCGGCATGTACTGGTGGTGGGCCATTACGGCTGCGGCGGCGTCTACGCCAGCCTGACCCAGGCACGCATGGGCCTGGTCGACAACTGGATCCGCCACGTCACCGACGTCGCCGAAAAGCACGAAGCCACCTTGCAGCAAGCCGGCGACCTGGCGCTACAACATGCGCGCCTGTGCGAGTTGAACGTGCTCGAACAGGTGGTCAACGTCTGCCGTACCAGCATCGTGCAAGACGCCTGGAACCGCGAACAGCCACTGAGCGTGCATGGCTGGGTCTACAGCCTGCGCGATGGCCGTGTGCACGACCTGGACATGCGCGTCAGCCACGCCAACATGCTGCAGGGACGCTACGACGCGGCCCTGGCCAAGATCCAGGCCGACCGCGAGGACCGCTGAGCCACGGCCGCCAAAGCCGGCATCACCTTCTCCGCCTCCTTGCGCCCTATCCTGTCTACACGCCTCCAGAAGGACTGACCATGCTGTCGCCGCCGATCAACCTGCATGCCTGGGTGGAACAGAACCGTCATCTGCTCAAGCCACCGGTGGGCAACAAGTGCATCCAGCAGGACGACTTCATCATCATGATCGTCGGCGGCCCGAATGCGCGTACCGACTATCACTACAACGAAGGCCCGGAGTGGTTCTACCAACTCGAGGGCGAGATGGTGCTGAGGGTGCAGGACGACGGTGTCGCCCGCGACATCCCGATCCATGCCGGCGACGTCTTCCTGCTGCCGCCGAAGGTGGCGCATTCGCCACAACGCATGCCGGACTCGATCGGGCTGGTGGTCGAGCGCCGCCGCCTGCCGCACGAACAGGACGGCCTGCTGTGGCATTGCGAACGCTGCAACCACCTGCTGTACGAGACCTACTTCCCGCTGCGCGACATCGAGCAGGATTTCCCGCCGGTGTTCGATCATTTCTATCGCTCGGCCGAACTGCGTACCTGCAAGGCGTGCGGCCAGATCCATCCGGCGCCCGCGCGCTACGCCAGCACTCCCGCCTGACGCCGTGCGGACGCCGCCCAGGGCACGGCGAGTAAACTGCCCGCTTACCGTCACCGCCGGCCACCCGATGAACGAAACGCTGTCCCGCAGCCACGCCGCCGCACTGGATGCCACCGATCCGCTTGGCCACTTGCGCGACGCCTTCGTGTTCCCGCAGCACAACGGGGCTGACCAGACCTATCTGGTCGGCAACTCGCTCGGACTGCAACCGCGCCAGGCGCGGGCCATGGTGCAGGAGGTGCTGGACCAGTGGGGTGCGCTGGCGGTGGAGGGCCATTTCACCGGACCCACGCAATGGCTCACCTACCACCAGTTGGTGCGCACGCCATTGGCGCAAGTGGTTGGCGCACTGCCGTCGGAGGTGGTCGCGATGAACACCTTGAGCGTCAATCTGCACCTGATGATGGTGAGCTTCTACCGGCCCACGCGCGAACGCCCGGCGATCCTGATCGAAGCCGGCGCGTTCCCCTCCGACCGCCACGCAGTGGAGTCGCAAATCCGCTTCCACGGGTTCGACCCGGCCAACGACCTGATCGAGGTCGAAGCCGATGCCGCCGATGGCACGATTTCAACCGCCGCGATCGAACGCGCCATCGCCGACCACGGCCCGCGCCTTGCGCTGGTGTTGTGGCCAGGCATTCAGTACCGCACCGGCCAGGCGTTCGCACTGGGCGAAATCGCGCGGCTGGCGCATGCGCAAGGTGCGGTGGCCGGGTTCGATCTGGCGCATGCGGTCGGCAATCTGCCGCTGTCGTTGCACGACGACGGCGCCGATTTCGCGGTGTGGTGCCACTACAAGTACCTCAACGCCGGGCCCGGCGCGGTGGGCGGTTGCTTCGTGCACGAGCGCCACGCGCACAACGAGTACCCGCGCTTTGCCGGCTGGTGGGGCCATGAGCAACACAGCCGCTTCCAGATGGGCCCGCGGTTCGTGCCCACGCCCGGCGCGGAAGGCTGGCAGCTGAGCAACCCACCGATACTGGCGCTGGCGCCGCTGCGCGCGTCGCTGGCACTGTTCGAGCAAGCCGGCATGCCGGCATTGCGGCGCAAGTCCGAGCAGCTCACCGGCCATCTGGAACAGCTGATCCATACGCGGGTACCGCAGCTGTTGCAGATCGTCACCCCGGCCGAGCCCGAGCGCCGCGGCTGCCAGCTCTCACTGCGTGTGATCGGTGGCCGCGAACGCGGGCGAGCGCTGTTCGAGTACCTGCATGCCGCCGGCGTGCTCGGCGACTGGCGCGAGCCGGACGTTATTCGCATTTCACCGGTGCCTTTGTACAACCACTTTGCCGACCTGCATCGCTTCGTCGAAGTGGTGGAAGCCTGGGCCGGCACCGCCAATGCATGATTCCCTGCGGACGGTGCCGAAGCCGCTTGCACCTGACTTGCCCTGGAAACTTCGTTGAACGACTCCGCAAACCGTTCCATCACCCTCATCGGTGCCGGCCTCGCCGGCTCGCTGCTGGCCATCCTGCTGTCGCAACGCGGCTGGAAGGTCAGCGTGTACGAACGCCGTGGCGATCCACGCGTCAAGGGCTACGAATCGGGGCGCTCGATCAATTTGGCACTGGCCGAACGCGGACGCCACGCATTGCGCCAGGCCGGTGCGGACGAAGCCGTCATGGCCCATGCGGTGATGATGCGCGGACGCATGGTCCACCCGGCCGATGCGCCAGCGCAGCTGCAACGCTATGGCCGCGACGACAGCGAGGTGATCTGGTCGATCCATCGCGCCGATCTCAACATCACCCTGCTCGATCTTGCCGAACAGGCCGGCGCCCGCATCCACTTCTACCGCCGGCTGCACACGGTGGACTTCGATGCCGGCTACGCGCGTTTCATCGACGACCGCGACGACCAGCCGCATGACATCCGCTTTGGCAGCCTGGTGGGTGCCGACGGCGCCGGCTCGGCACTGCGCGCGGCCATCCAGCGCACGCTTCCGCTGGGCGAACGCATCGAGTTCCTCGACCATTCCTACAAGGAACTGGAGATTCCCCCGAGTGCCGACGGCGGCTTCCGCATAGAGCGC
>JAATFS010000130.1 GCA_015655035.1 Lysobacterales bacterium
CCAGCAATTCAAGCGGACCGCCCTCGCGCAGCGCTCGCTGGTAGGCCGGCCGCTGCTCGATGCGCCGCAGGAACCTGGCCAGGTTCGGATAGCGCTCCAGCCCGCCTCCGCGTACTGCGGCCACCTGCACAGGAAAACTCATCTGGATATCGGCGACGCTAAAGCGCTCGCCCACAAACCAACCGGTAGCGCCCAACTCGCGCTCCATCCAGTCCAGGTGCAGCTTCAGTTGGGGGCCGACGAATTGGCTCACCGCCTTGTCGACGATGGCGCGCGCAATGGGCCTTGCAAAGAACGGCATCGGCGCAGAACGAATACGGTTGAACACCAGCGTCAGCAACAACGGCGGCATTGCCGAACCTTCGGCGTAGTGCATCCAGTAGCGATAGCGCAGGCGCTCGGGTGAATCCACCGGGACCGGCGTCGGCGACAGCAAGCGCTCGCTGTCGTAGCGGTCGCTCAGGTACTCCAGGACCGCTCCGGATTCGGCCAACGTGTGTTCGCCATCCACCAGTATCGGCGACTTGCCCAGCGGATGGATCGCGCGTAGCGCAGGCGGTGCCAGCATCGTGCTGGCGTCGCGCTCGTAGCGCACTACGCGATAGGGAATGATCAACTCCTCCAGTAACCACAGAACACGGTGGGATCGGGAGTTGTTGAGGTGGTGAACGATGACCATCGAAAATCCGCAGCCTGGGTGGGAACACCCCATGGTGCGCTGGACCGCGACAAGGCCATGTCCAGCGGATAGCGGACTAATCTCACAAAACAAAAACGCCGGAAGCTTTCGCTCCCGGCGTTTCAAGCAACCTGACGGTTGCAGGCGGAATTAGACCGCCTGCACCTGATCAGCCTGCATACCCTTCTGGCCCTGCACGGCGACGAAAGTCACCTTCTGGCCTTCCTGCAGCGACTTGAAGCCGGTGCCCTGGATGGCGCGGAAATGCACGAACAGGTCCGGGCCGCTTTCCGGGGTGATGAAGCCAAAACCCTTGGCATCGTTGAACCACTTAACGGTACCGCTCTGACGATCAGACATTACTAACTCCTGGAACATGGTTTAAATAATCGCAGCCACCACGCATTGGGGCCGAGACTGAGTTGCAGGCGTTGGTAAAGCGGAACGATGAAGCGGATCGCGAGATCAACTGCACCAGGCCACGATTCACGGTGACCCTAGCAAACACAGTGGGATGAACATTACTAGGGTTGTCCGGAAAAAGCGACAGCTATCTCATTCATTTTGCATTTTGCTTCCGCGCCCCTCCATAGACGCCCTGGATCGATGCCACATTTGCCGCCGAGAGCCCCGCCAATCGGGCCGATGCGGGTATCGCTACCGCCCGATAGGGGCTGCGTACTGTTTCGGCCCAGACGCCCCTATTCGAGCCCGTCACAGGCGCACGCACGCGCCAACTGCGCAACTCCGCCGCCCCATTCAGCATTTCACTCGGGGGTGGAAAGCCCCTGCTCGCTCCGGCGCAATGATGCCCGGTCCAATTGCAAGGCACTGGTGAATACACGCGAACGCCCATCCAGCGGATCGTCGAAACGCAGCTGATACGCGAGCAATTGCAGGTTACCGGCCACCTCACCCGGCGCCGGGTAGCAGTCGTCCCCCAGGATAGGCGCCCCCAGAGCCGCCATATGCACACGCAACTGGTGCTTGCGGCCGGTAACCGGCGACAGGCAGTAGCGCCAGACACCGCCCTCCCACCGTTCCAGGCACTCGATCCGGCTCAGGCTGTTCGGCGTACCCGCGACCTCACGCATGCGGAAGAACGGCTCGCCTGGCTCCAACCGGCTGGCATGCTCATGCGGAAAAGCCAGATCCGGCAGCGCCGGCGCCAGCGCCTGGTAGGTCTTGTCGATCCGACCTTCGCGGAAAAGGGCCTGGTAGGCCGCGCGCGTGGCCGGATTGGCCGAGAACAACACCAGTCCGGCGGTAGCGCGGTCGATCCGGTGCAATGGCACCAATGCCGGATTGCGCAACCGCGCCATCAGCCGGGCCAACAGCGTCTCACGCACGAAGCGACCGGCCGGCATCACCGGCAGACCATGTGGCTTGTCGACCACCACCAGGTCGGCATCGGCATGGAGGATGGTCTCGACCGCCACGATCGGTGGCTCGTCGGCCACCTCGCGGAAGTAGCGCACTTCCAGCCCGACCCGCCAAGGCGTATCCATCGGCAACGGCCGTCCGCTCGCATCCTGCACCCGGCCGCGCTCGAAGCGGCTGCGCCATTGCTGCGCGTCGACCTGGGAGAAGTGCGCGCACAACCCTTCGTACAGCGTGCCCCAGGGACCCGGCGGCAGTTGCAGGCGACTGGCCGGGGTTGGCAAGGGCGCGGGTGTTCCTGGCTTATCCATCGTCACGCATTATCATGACCGCCCTTTGTTCCAGGTAGTCCCATGGCCCTCACCGCCACCATCCGCAAGGCGGAACTGCAGATCAGCGACATGGATCGCGGCTATTACGCCCACCATGCACTGACCTTGGCCCAGCACCCCTCCGAGACCGACGAACGCCTGATGGTGCGGATGCTGGCGTTCGCGCTGCTGGCGCAGGATCGGCTGGAGTTCGGCAAGGGCCTGAGCAACGAGGAAGACGCCGACCTGTGGCTGCGCGATTACACCGGCGACATCGACCTGTGGATCGACCTCGGGCAGCCGGACGAATCGCGCGTACGCAAGGCCAGCAACCGTTCGCGCCAAGTAGTGGTGGTCACCTATGGCGGCAACGCCTCCGATATCTGGTGGAAGAAGAACTCCGCCGCCCTGATCCGGCTGAAGAATCTGCGGGTGATCGACATCGATGCCGACAGCGTTGCGGCGCTCGCCGGCCTGATCCAGCGCGGCATGCGCTTTGACATATTCATCCAGGATGGCGAAGTCCAGCTGCTGTCCGACCAGGGCAACGTCACCCTGACCCCGACCACCCGGCACTCGCCGGCGGCATGAGCGGAGTCTGCGACGTTCTGGTGATCGGCGCGGGCGCCGCCGGCCTGATGAGCGCCCTGACCGCCGGCCGCCGTGGTCGCCGGGTGCAAGTGATCGAGCACGCCAACAAGGTTGGCAAGAAGATCCTGATGTCCGGTGGCGGCCGCTGCAACTTCACCAACACCGGCACCACCCCGGGCAATTTCCTGTCCGCGAACCCGCATTTCTGCAAGTCGGCGCTGGCGCGCTACCGGCCGGGCGACTTCGTCGAGATGGTCGAACGGCATGGCATTGCCTACCACGAGAAGGAACTTGGCCAGTTGTTCTGTGACATCTCGTCCAAGCAGATCGTGCGCATGCTGCTGGACGAATGCCAGGCCGCCGGCGTGCAAATCCGCAGCCAGTGTGCGGTGCTGGGCGTGGAGCGAAACAGCGACGGCTTCGAGGTGAATACCGCCGAGGGCCGCTTCCGCGCCGCCTCTCTGATCGTGGCCACCGGCGGCCTGTCGATTCCAAGCCTGGGCGCGACCGGCCTCGGCTACGAACTGGCCCGGCAGTTCGGCCACGAATTGCTGCCGACCCGCGCCGGCCTGGTGCCCCTGACCCTCAGCGGCAAGCACCAGGAACGGCTCCAGGATCTGTCGGGACTGGCGTTGCCGGTGGAAGCCCGCTGCAATGGCGCCCGCTTTCGCAACTTCATGCTGGTGACCCATCGCGGCATCAGCGGCCCGGCGATCCTGCAAATCTCCTCGTATTGGCAGCCTGGCGACGATTTGCGCCTGGACCTGCTGCCCGATCACGACGCCGACGCCTGGCTGCGCGAACAGAAACGCCTGCGCGGCGCGGCGGAACTACGCACCGTACTTTCCGAGGCGATGCCGCGTCGGTTCGCGCAGCGCCTGTGCGAGGTCTGGCTGCCGGACAAGCCAGTGCGCCAATTGGACGAGCCGCAGCTGCGCGCGGCCGCCGAACTACTGGGAAACTGGCCGCTGGTCGCCAGCGGCACCGAAGGCTACCGCACCGCCGAGATCACCCTGGGCGGCGTGGACACCGACCAGGTCTCCTCGGCAACGATGGAATCCCGACGCGTGCCGGGCCTGTACTTCGTCGGCGAGGTACTGGACGTGACCGGCTGGCTGGGCGGCTACAACTTCCAGTGGGCCTGGGCCTCGGGCCATGCCGCCGGCATGGCGGCCTGACGCGCGCGATCCGCGCACGCAGGCCGCGCGCATCAGCCATCGAAGGCGTGCGAGAGCTACCGGCCAGCATGGACGTCATCGAACCCTTCGTGTATTAAACCCCGTCCCCGGGAGTCTCGAATGCAGAACGGCCAAGACCTCACTCTTCGCATGATGATCGTCGACGACGACGGCGAGCACGCCGAGGCCGTCGTCGCCAGCTTGCGCAATGGGGGCGTCGCGGTGCGGCCGTTGCGGCCATATACGCCACAGGATGTCGCCGCGATACTCGGCGGCCCGATCGACCTGGTATTGAGCGGGCATTCCGCGGAAATCCCGCTCGCCGCGCTGCAACAGCAAATCCTGGCCAGCGGCAAAGACATCCCGCTGATCCTGTTGAGCGACCACGTCGATGAAACCGAGTGGATCGAAGCCACGGCGCTCGGCATCCGCGCCATCGCCCTTCGCCATCGGCCCGAGCACCTGCTCGCGGTGATCCACTCGGAAACCGCCGACCTGCAGGCGCGACGCCAACTGCGCCGGGTCGAAGCCCAGATGCGCGAGACCGAGCGCCGCTGCGATGCATTGATCGCCTCCTCGCGCGACCCGATCGCCTACGTCCACGAGGGCATGCACATCCGCGCCAACGCTGCGTACCTGGAGATGTTCGGCTTCAGCTCGTTCGATGCAGCCGAAGGGGTCTCGCTGCTGGACCTGATCGCGCCGCGACAGGTGGGCGATTTCAAGCAACGGCTGCAGTCCATGTCCCGGGGCGAGCCACCACCGTCACGCTACCAAGTCGATGCGCGCAACCTGGAGGGCAGCATCTTCCCGGCGACGCTCGAGTTCGCCACCGCCACCTATGCGGGAGAGCCCTGCATCCAGGTGGTGTTCCGTCGCCGCGAGGAGCCGGGAACGGAGCTGGCCCGCGCAGTCGAGGACCTGCGCCAGCGCGACCAGGTCACCGGGCTGCTCAACCGCCCGGCATTCATGCTCGCGCTGGAAGACGCGGTAGCCAAGGCCGGACGCAACGACGGCCAATATGGCTTCCTGCTGATCGAGCCCGACCACTACGCCCGGCTGTTGCCCGAGATCGGCCTGGATGCCGCAGACGCACTGATCGCCGCGATGGCCGCGCTCCTGATGGCCACGCTGGAGCCCGACGTGTCGTCCGCCCGCTTCGGTGAACACAGCTTTGCACTGTTGTTGAGTGGCGGCCATGCGCGCAGCCATGCGCTGGCCGAGAGCATCCGCACCACCTTCGCGCAACATGTCCTCGGCATCGGCCAACGCTCGGCCACCGTCACCGTCAGCATCGGCGGCGTGCAAATCGGCGAGAAGATCGCCAGCATCGGCCAGGTGCTCGGCCGCGCTACCGAGGCACAGCGCGCGGTCGCGCGGCTTGGCGGCAATGCCGTCAATATCTTCGATCCGGGCGCGGTCGATCGCGCCGAGGAAGAACGCGTGCAGCACTGGGTGCAACGACTGCGCCAAGCGCTGGCCGGCGACGGTTTCCGGCTGCACTACCAGCCAGTGCTGCATCTGCGCGGCGAGTCGATGGAGCTGTACCAGACCTCGCTGCGCCTGGAACACGACGGCCAACTGATCTCGCCATCCGCCTTCATCGGGATTGCCGAGGATCACAGCCTGATCGCCGAGATCGACCGCTGGGTGGTCGAGCACGCGATCCAGCGGATAGGCGAACGCCAGCGCGCCGGACACGCCACCCACATGATCGTCCGCATCGACCCGGCTTCGTTCTCGACTCCGGGCTTGATCGCCAGCATCCGCGAGCAATTGGCCGCCTACGACCTGCCTGGCGAGCGGCTATGGCTGCAAACGCCGGAATCCAAGGTTTTCACCCATCTGCGCAGCGCCCAACGATTCCTGGCCGAGGCCTCCGCGCTGGGCTGCAAGGTCGGGCTGGAACAGTTCGGCGCCGGGCTGGACTCGTTCCAGTTACTGGCGCACTTCCGGCCCGACTTCCTCGAGCTCGACCACGACTTGACCGCCGAAATCGCCTCCAACCGTGAGAGCCGCGACAAGCTTCGCGATATCACCGCCCGCGCGCAGCCGGCCGGCATTGCCACCATCGCCGGGTCGGTTACCGACGCGACGTCCATGAGCGGCTTCTTCAACGCCCGCGTGGATTACGTCCAGGGCGACTTCATCGCCACGGCCGGGCCGGCGATGCAATACGAGTTCGCCTGACCCCTACCGCGCAAACAGAACGCCCGCCGTGAGGCGGGCGTTCGCGTTGTCCTACGCTTGCGATGGATTACGCTGCCGTGGCATTGGCCGAGCGCAACGCGGCGATACGCTCGGTCAGTGGCGGATGGCTCAGGAACAGCTTGCGCAGCCCCTCACCCACTCCACCGGCGATACCGAAGGCCTGCACCTGCGACGGCAGCGTGCTCTGCCCCTGATTGAGCGACAACCGCTCCAACGCGGCGATCATCTTGTTGCGGCCCGCCAACCGAGCGCCACCGTCGTCGGCACGGAACTCGCGATGGCGCGAGAACCACATCGCGATCATGGTCGCGAACAGCCCGAACACCATCTCCAGCACGAACACGATGATGTAGTAGGCAAAGCCACGGCCGCTGTCGCGGTTACCCGATATGGCACTATCGACGATCCCGCCGACCACGCGCGCCAGCACGATGACAAAAGTGTTCAGCACGCCCTGCAACAGCGCCATCGTCACCATGTCGCCATTGGCGACGTGCGCGATTTCGTGCCCCAGCACGGCCTCGGCCTCGTCTTCGCTCATGTTCTGCAACAGCCCGGTCGACACCGCCACCAATGCGTTGTTGCGGTTGGCGCCCGTAGCGAACGCGTTGATCTCGGGACCGTCGTAGACCGCCACTTCCGGCATGCCGATGCCGGCGGCCTGGGCCTGCCGCCGCACGGTCTCCAGCAGCCAGCGCTCGGTGTGGTTACGCGGCTCGGTGATCACCTGCGCGCCGGTGGCGCGCTTGGCCATGAACTTGGAGGTCAGCAGCGAAATCAACGAACCGCCAAAGCCGAAGATCGCAGCGAATACCAACATGCCGCTCATCTGCGAGGAATTGACCCTAAGCAGCGACATCACGACGCTGGCCAGCGCCAACACCGCGAAATTGGTGAGTAAGAACAGGGCGATACGGCTGAACATAGAAAGCAGTGACTCCGCACTAACTGAATGGATGGTTGATGCGAAATCTGCGGCCTCCACGCCTTGAAATCAAGTAAGCACCTGACCGACGATTCAGCTGACCATGCCCGATCGATCTTACCGCGGACGTTTCGCCCCCTCGCCCACCGGCCCTCTCCACTTCGGCTCACTACTGACCGCACTCGGCAGCTGGCTGCTGGCAAGGCACGCCGGTGGCCAGTGGCTGATCCGGATCGAGGACATCGACCCACCCCGCACCGTTGACGGTTCCGTCGAATCGCAGTTGCACACCTTGGCTGCGTGCGGGCTGCATTCGGACCTGCCCGTCGTACGCCAGAGCGAACGGCATGCGCTGTACCAGGCCGCACTATCGGACCTGCTGGCGCAGGGCAAAGCGTTCGAGTGCGGTTGCAGCCGCGCGCAACTGGCCACCATCGGCGGTATCCATCACTGTTGCCTCCCGCGTCAGGGACAA
>JAATFS010000210.1 GCA_015655035.1 Lysobacterales bacterium
CGCCACCGCCGGCATCGCGCGTGTGCAGCGTCGCACGCTGTCCCAGCCACTGTTCCAGCGGCAGCTCGGCATCCAGGGAAAGAAAATCCACCCAATAGTCGAAACCCTCGGACAGCCGCTCGCGGCCATGCCAACGTTCCAACATCTGCGCACCCGCGCCTTCCAACGAAAGAAGGTGCAGGCGCTGCGTATCCGACACCCGGATCGCCTGGGCCAGTAAGTTGCTCAGCACAGCCATTGCTTCACCTGACTGCGTATTCGGACGACCTGATCCAGCCGTCCTGTTGCTGCAAAAGTTACCAGATACAGGCCTGCCCGACACGGCGTAGGCCCGGGTACGAACGTCGTGCGCCAATCGGATCACACTTTTGCGGTGCAGAACAAGTGCAACCGCATTAATCCACCTGTGTGTTAACGGTGCCGCCGATCGATGCGTGTGCGAGCTAGAATTCGCGTTCTACCGCTATCAATGAGATATGCCATGCTGGATCTGGATGCCCTGCTGGCCCCGATTTCCGAAGACGCGCCCACCGGCGAAGACCTTTCTTTTTCCATCGAGTTCGACCGCATACAGGAGTTTCGCCGCGCGGACGATCCGACCCTCGACCAGGGCGAATGGCAGACCGAGATCAAGTACGCCGACTGGACCGGGGTACTGCGCGAGTGCAGCACACTGTTGCAGACGCGCACCAAGGATCTGCGCCTGGCCGGCTGGCTGGCCGAAGCATCCGCGCAGATCGATGGTTACGCGGGCCTGGCCCAGGGTTACCGGCTGATGGCCGGGCTGTGCCAGCAATACTGGGAACAGGTGCATCCGCACGCCGATGATGGCGACCAGGAGGAGCGCATCGGCAACCTGAGCTGGCTGTTGTCCAATTCGTTGCAGTGGCTGCGTAACGTGCCGATCGTGTCGGCGCCGCAAGGACGTTTCAGCCTCAACGACTTCGAGGCCGCTCACAGCCGTCAGGGCCAGCACGATACCGACCATGAAGGACACCCGTCGTTGGACCAGCTCGAGGCGGCACGGCACGACACGCCGCCTGAGTTCTATCGGCAATTGCTGGCCGCATTGCCGGACTGTGGCCAGGCCCTCTCCGCATTGCAGGCAGCGGTCGACGAACGCCTCGGCCTGGATGGCCCCAGCTTCAGCGCGGTGCGCGAACGGATCGAGCATCTGCAACGCACGGTGCAGCGCTTCGCGCGCGAGTCGGGTTTATTGCTCGACGGCGAGGTCGCAGCCGACGATGCATCAACCGGCAGCAACAGCGCGACGTACGCCGAACAGGAAATCAACAGCGCGGCGGCGGCACGCGGCCCGGCCGGCGCGCCGGGCACACGCCGGGAAGCCCTGGCGCAGCTACGCCAGGTTGCCGATTTCTTTCGTCGCACCGAGCCACATAGCCCGGTGGCATATCTGGCCGAGAAGGCCGCGCGTTGGGGCGAGATGCCACTGCACGTCTGGCTGCGCCGCGTCATCAAGGACGACATGGTGCTGAACCAGATGGAAGAAATGCTCGACATCGATCGCAACGTCGACGGGCAGTAGCCCGTCGCCTTTCCCGGTCGTGTCCCGACACGTCCGGGATCAGAGGATCTTGAACTCGATGCGGCGATTGCGGGCGCGGCCATCCACGCTGTCGTTGTCGGCGACCGGCTCGTCCGGGCCCTTGCCCAGCACGTCCATCTGCCGAGCGGCGATGCCCTTGCGCGCCATGTAGTTCTTCACTGCCTGGGCGCGGGCATTGCTGAGCGCCAGATTGCTCTCGCGCAGGCCAACGCCATCGGTATGGCCGACGATCAGGAAGCGCGCATCGGCCATTTGCGACATCTTCTCCACCATCTCGTCGAGGATCTGCATGCCCAGTGGCGTCAGCAGGGCGCTACCGGTCTTGAACTCGATGATTCGGTTCGCCAGGGTCTGGTCGAGCACGTTCTGGGCCGCGCCGCCGGTACGCAGCGAGTTGGTCACGGTGTAGGCGGTATTGCTGGCCAGGCTGAGGTCGCTGGCGATCTGCTGGCGCTGCGCTTCGTTGACAACGTCGCCGCTGATCCGCACCGATTGTCCGTTGACCTCGAGCTTTCCTGGCGAAACGCGCTTGAGCCCAGGCCCGATCATCGCCGCGACATACTCACCCCAATTCGGCGGGGTAGCGATGGATTCAACCTGGATACGATCGACCACGCGTGCGTCGCCATAGGCCTCGCGCAAGCGTTGCAGGATCCGCGACTTGGTCGCCTGATCGGGCACCACGCCCTCGGCGACCACGGGACGAGCGCCACTGGTGGCGTTAGCGGCGGCTGTCTGAGCCTGCACGCCTGGGAGCCAGGCGAACAGCAGCAGTCCGATGGCAAGATTCAATCGCATGGTCAGGTTCCCAGAAAAGTCTCGTTGAACATCTGTCGTGCCGTCTTGAGCGCCAA
>JAATFS010000313.1 GCA_015655035.1 Lysobacterales bacterium
CGAGTTTCGCCACGGCAGTTGGTTGCAGCCTTTGGCCGGGGAGCGCTTCGACCTCATCGCGAGCAATCCGCCTTATATCGCTGCGGAAGATCCGCATCTGGGGCAGGGCGACCTGCGCTATGAGCCGGCGAGTGCGCTGGCTTCCGGCGTGGATGGACTGGACGATATCCGGGTGATCGTTGGGGCTGCGCCGGTGCATTTGTCGCCGGGAGGGTGGTTGTTGTTTGAGCATGGGTGGGATCAGGGGGGGGCGGTTGCCGGGTTGTTGCGTGAGCGGGGGTTTGGCAGGGTCGCGACGCATCGTGATCTGGAAGGGCGGGATCGGGTTACGTTGGGGTGTTGGTCTTGACGGCGACGGCGACGATGAAGTGTGTGTGGGGGGCTTAGAATGGGGTTTTTGCCATCGCAGGATCCGAGCATGCGCACGCTATATCCCGAGATCGAACCTTTCGCTACTGGTACGTTGCAGGTCGATGGTCGGCATACGTTGTATTTCGAGCAGTGCGGCAATCCTGAGGGTAAGCCGGTGGTGTTGCTGCATGGCGGTCCGGGCGGTGGTAGTGGGGCCAATATGCGGCGCTTCCACGATCCGGCCAGGTACCACATCGTGTTGTTCGATCAGCGTGGCGCGGGGCGTTCTACGCCGCATGCTGATTTGGTCGATAACACCACCTGGGATCTGGTTGCCGATATCGAGAAGCTGCGGGAAAAGCTGGGGATCGAGCGTTGGCAGGTGTTCGGCGGCAGTTGGGGGTCGACGCTGGCGCTGGCCTACGCGCAGGCTCATCCGCAGCGGGTGACGGAGCTGGTGCTGCGCGGGATATTCCTGTTGCGTCGCTGGGAGCTGGAGTGGTTCTACCAGCAAGGTGCCAGTCGCTTGTTCCCGGATGCGTGGGAGCACTACATCGCGGCGATTCCACCAGTGGAACGGCATGACCTGATCTCCGCGTTCCATCGCCGCTTGACCAGCGACGATTCCGCCACCCGGTTGGCGGCCGCGCGCGCCTGGAGCGTATGGGAAGGCGCCACCAGTTTTCTACATGTGGACCCGGATTTCGTCAGCGGTCATGAGGACGCCGAATTCGCGCTGGCGTTCGCGCGGATCGAGAACCACTATTTCGTCAACGGCGGCTTCTTCGAGGTCGAGGATCAGTTGCTGCGCGATGCGCACCGCATTGCCGATATCCCGGGCGTGATCGTGCATGGCCGCTACGACGTGGTGTGCCCGTTGCAGAACGCCTGGGACTTGAAAAAGGCCTGGCCGAAGGCCGAGCTGCTGATCTCCGCAGCCTCCGGTCACTCCGCATTCGAGGCGGAGAATACCGATGCGTTGGTGCGTGCGACCGACCGTTTCCGCTGAGACCTTCTCCCTAGGAAGAGGAATGCCGTTGTCGCAGGCAACGGCTGTTGGGCGGATGACCGTTTTACGGCAGGCGGTCAGAGAAAAGACGGGCCTTTCTTGCTAGTCTCGAAGTGATGCGCATCCCCTCGTCAGCTGCTTATCGCCGCGACGTGCGCCTCACTCCCCCATGTTCCAAGGAGAAATTCGAGAATGAAAGCAAACTGCCATCGTTTGGCGGCGGCGCTATGCCTTGCCCTCGGCCTGGCTGGTGCAGATGCACTCGCCCAGTCGACCACGACCACGACCACCTCTCCGCTTCCGACGGCAGGCATTCCACGCCTGACCAATGCCGATATGGGCGGGCGTCAATGGATGGGACGCTCCGTCACCAAGCAACAGCGGCAGCAATTGCGTCAGGCGCGGCCTTGGCGCCAGCGCGACCTCTCGGCCGATATGCGTGCGGCCCGTATCGTGCAGGCGATGGACCTGGATGAGAAGGTCCAACTGGTATCGCGTCCCAGCTCGGCCGACCGCTACAACCGCGTGGGCTTGCAGGTGCGTGGGGGCATGGAGGCCTATTCGATTCCTCCGTTCGAAGCCGCTGATGGTGGCTTGGGTGTGCGTACGCACTTCGGCGATGGCTACGGGCGCTCGGACGTGGTTCCCTCCACGTCGTTCCCGGCCGGCCTGGCGCTGGCCTCCACCTGGGACATCCGGCTGGCCGAGCGCTATGGACAGGCGCTGGGCAAGGAAACCTATCTGATGGGGTTCAGCTCGATCCTCGGACCGACGATCGACCTTGCGCGTACGCCCAACTCCGGACGCATGTTCGAGGGCTTCGGCGAGGATCCGTTGTTGACCGGGCGCATGGGCGCAGGACAGGTGCGCGGCGTCCAGAAGAATCCGGTGATCGCCGGCGTCAAGCATTACAACGCCAACAACCAGGAATTCAATCGCAACGCTTCGGCGTCGATCATGGACGAACGCACACTCCAGGAAACCTATTCGCGGCCGTGGGAGATACTGGTCAAGGAAGGCAAGCCTGGCGGCATCATGTGCGCGTTCAATGCGGTCAATGATGATTACGCGTGCTCGAGCCACCACCTGCTGACGGATATCCTGAAGGATCGGATCGGCTACGAAGGCTATGTCGGCAGCG
Organism: Lysobacterales bacterium; assembly: GCA_015655035.1. Taxonomy (GTDB): domain Bacteria; phylum Pseudomonadota; class Gammaproteobacteria; order Xanthomonadales; family Xanthomonadaceae; genus JAATFS01. Next base: position 2,502 of record JAATFS010000313.1, read on the forward strand.
ACTTCAACGCCGCCCGATCCACGCTCGATGCCAACGCCGGTTTGGACTACGAGGATCCGGACACCATCCACTTCGGACCCAAGCTCAAGCAGGCGGTCCTCGACGGAAAGGTTCCCGAGAGTCGCTTGAACGACATGGTGTTCCGCTACCTGCGCCAGTTGATCCGTTCTGGCTGGTACGACAATCCGTCGCCGTTGATCTATAACGCCGTCGCCAAGCGTCCGATCCTGCCCGACAGCGTGTTCGATGCCCATGCCAAGGTGGCCAGCGAAGTCGCCGCGCGTGGCATCGTGCTGCTGAAGAACACCGACAACGCGCTGCCGCTCAAGCAGGGGACCGGCTCGATCGCGTTGATCGGACCCGACCTGGATATCAATATCGCCGGCAGCGGCAGTGCAACGGTGTACAACCCGGCGCGCCTGACCACCACGCTCGACGGCGTGCGCCAGCGTGCGGCTGCGGCGGGGGCCAAGATCGAATGGCAGGCCGGCGTCGATACCGTGGGGCCGGCAGACATGCTGGATGGGCTGGCGCCGGTACCTTCCTCGGTATTGGCGTCGGATGGAGAGGCGGGGCTGCACGCTCGCTACTACCCGTCGCTGGATTTCAGCGGCACGCCGTTCATGGACTATGTGGAGCCGCAGGTGAACCGGCAAGGTGCGCTCGCCGACACCTTCCCGGCGAGCTTCCCGAAGATCAAGGGCTTGGAGAGCTACGCATCGCGTACGTATTCCACGCGCTGGAGCGGCACCTTCACGCCGCCGACAACCGGTGAATACACCCTGGGCCTGCATTACTGGGGTACCGGGCGGCTGGTGCTGGACGGCAAGACGTTGATCGACAACTTCGCCAAGCAGCCGGCAAGCAACCAGGTCAAGGTCACGCTGCAAGGTGGGCGCGCCTATCCGGTCCAG
>JAATFS010000477.1 GCA_015655035.1 Lysobacterales bacterium
GGCGTGCAACCGGCGTAGACTTTTACGCGTGAATCAATACGTGACGGTGCAGCGGCGAGCCTCGAGCTCTGTCGTCGCTCACGCCGACGGGCCTGCCAGCGTCGTCAACGGCTGCCGTGTTGGCGCAGGATCGTCAGGTATGCGCGCACGGTGGCGTCCAGGCCTTCGTACAGCGCTTCGCCGATCAGTGCGTGGCCGATGGAGACTTCGAGAACGCCCGGTACCGCCTCCAGAAATTCGCCGAGATTGGATTGCGACAGATCGTGGCCCGCATTGATGCCCAGCCCGGCTGCCTGTGCTCGTGCGGCCGCTGCGGCGAAGGCTGCCAGTGCCGCTTGCGGCTGCCCGCCAAGATACGATTCTGCATACGGGCCGGTGTACAACTCGATCCGATCGGCTCCGAGCGTGGCAGCCATGGCAATGTCGGCATTATCGGCATCGACGAACAGGCTGACCCGGCCGCCGATGGCCTTGAATGCCGCAATCAGCGGTTTCAGGCGTTCGCCATCGCGGATGAAGTCGAACCCATGGTCGGAGGTCAGCTGTCCGTCGCTGTCCGGCACCAGCGTGACCTGCTGCGGCCGTGTCGCCTGGCACAGCTCCAGCAATCCGGGATATCCCTCGCGCGGTGGCGCGAACGGGTTGCCTTCGATGTTGAATTCCACCGCAGATTGTCGGGTCAGCGAGGCCAGCGCGACGACGTCCTCGGCGTGGATATGCCTCCGGTCCGGGCGGGGATGCACGGTGATGCCGTGGGCCCCGGCTGCGATACAGGTCCGTGCGGCCTGGACGACATCGGGGTCGTGCCCGCCGCGGGAATTGCGCAGGGCGGCGATCTTGTTGACGTTGACGCTGAGCTGGGTGGACATCGGCATGTCAGGACTGGGAATTGTCGCCGTTGTCGGGCATCGCGACGTTGCGGCGTTCGGCCAGCTCGTGCAGCCGGCGCAATCCGGCGGGATCGATCACGCTGGATCCGCTGTGTTGCAGGTCCCCGATATGCTGCACATACCAGCTGCGTACCCATGCCAGCAGCAGCGGCAACGCGGCCAGCAGCGCCAGCACCAGCAGCCACATGTGCGGCGTGGTGAATGCCAGGACCAGCGCCCCGAGTGCCAACAGCAAAAACAGCCAGTGCATACCGAACTCCCGTTGAGATGGGCAGTGTAGCGCCGCCCTGCCCGGCAGTTCCACGTGGCGCCGGCCGCGCTGTCGCTACAGCAGCGGCGAGGTCAATCGTGCAAACGCTTCCGGCAGGCGCGAGCGCCACAACGAGCGATTGCGATTGAAACGCACCTCTTGCGCGTCGAGCAGCTCTTGTTCGATCAGATCGGCGAGCTGGCCGACGAGTGGCCGGTCGCGGAACATCATTGAGAGCTCGAAGTTGAGGCGGAAGCTACGGTGGTCGAAATTGGCACTGCCGACGATGCCGACGCTGTCGTCGGCGAGGAATGCCTTGGTATGCAACATGCGTGGGCCGTACTCGTAGATGCGCACGCCTGCCTCCAGCAGTTCGTCGAAATAGGAGCGTGCGGCATACGTCACCAGCTTGGAATCACTCATCTGCGGCACCAGCAGGCGCACGTCCAGTCCACCCAGGGCGGCCGAGGTCAGCGCCATGCGTGCGGCTTCGCCGGGTACGAAATACGGGGTCACCAACCACACGCGCTCAGTGGCCTCGTGGATCGCGGCCACTTGCAGGCGATGGATCGCTTCCCATGAAGAGTCCGGGCCCGAGACCAGTACCTGTGCGTCGATCTTGCCGTCCGCGCGCGTGGGCATGTCGCTTGGCCAGAGCTGCTGGCCCTTGAATGCGCCATGGGTATGTCCTGTCGCGTAGATCCAGTCTTCGACGAATACTAGTTGCAGGCTGCGCACCACGTGCCCTTCCAGCCGGATATGCAGATCGCGGTAGGCGTCCGCACGCAACACCTCGTCTTCTTCGTCGGTGACGTTGATACCACCGGTGAAGGCGATGCGTCCGTCGACCACGACGATCTTGCGGTGGGTCCGCATGTTCAGCCACGGCCGCTTGAATGGCTTCAACAGCTGGCTGGGATGGAACCACGCCACCTCGCCACCGGCCTCGAGCAATGGCCGCAGAAACCGCTGGCGTACGCTCGCAGAGCCTACCGCGTCGAGTAGCAGGCGCACCTTGACCCCGGCACGGGCACGCTCTACCAGCGCATCACGCAATGTGGTGCCGGTGCGATCGGGATTGAAGATGTAGTACTCGACGTGGACGTGATCGCGAGCGCTGGCGATCGCCGCGATGATTGCGGCGTAGGTGGCCGAGCCGTCTACCAGCCAAGCCACGTCGGTCGCCGTGCTCGGTGGGAAACCGGTGGTCGATTGCGCGATCTTGGCCAGCTCGGTGCAGTCGCTGTCGGGTGGGCAGACACTGCTGTAGTGGTCCATGCCCGAGCGCGAACGGCCGCGACGCAGCCGCTGCCGCTTTACCTTCTGCGGTCCCAGCAGGTAGTAGATCAGCAGGCCGGCATACGGCAACGCCGCCAGCGAGAGCACCCAGCTGAGCGTGGCGACCGGTTCGCGCTTCTGCAGCACGATCCAGAGCACGATCCATAACAAGTAAAGGGTGTAAGCGGCGATGAGGTAGGCGGTGAGATGGGGAATGGCCGCCAGCCATTCCCACGCGCCCTGCAAGATGGCGAACATTGGCGGATTCTACGGGAGTCAGCGCGGATCGGAGCAGGCACGGCGACACGATGGCGGGCGCGCACGGAA
>JAATFS010000457.1 GCA_015655035.1 Lysobacterales bacterium
CAACAACACCGCTTCGCTTGCATGCAGCCGGTGCTTCAACGATTTCGGACCGAACGCGGTGAACAGCGGCAGGTACACCGCGCCGGCACGCCAGCTGCCCAGTACCACGATCAGCAGTTCCAGCCGTCGCGGCAGCAGCCCGGCGATGCGATCGCCTGGGCGCACGCCGCGTGCGACCAGCAGATGGGCGAACTGCGCCGACCAGTGATCGAGTTGTTCGAAACTGTAGCGGCGGATCTGGTGTTGCAGGTCGATCCAGCACAGCGCCTCGCGCTCGCCGCCGATATGGTTGCCGCAACACGCCTGCCATGCGTTGAAATCGGTCGTGGGCAATGCCGTTGCCGGCTGGAGAACGTGGTCGAAGTAGTCCTGCGTTCGGTGTTCGATCATGCTGCTGATATCCCCGTGTGTCCGGAGAAAGTTAACACGCAGGTCGCCGTGGCCTGTGTTCGTATGCGGCCGCAACCGGTGTATGGCCAAGCGACGGGGCGGGCGCCCACCGGCCAGGGCTGGGGCGGCACGCCCCTGGCCGGTGTAGCGCGTGTTCGCGTGCCTGGCCGTCAGAACAGGCGCTGGCTGCGCTCAGATGTCTTCGTGGATGCCGCACTCGCGCTTGAGCCCGAAGAAGCGCGTGTCTTCCTCGCGCATGCCCGGCTCCCAGCGCCGCGTGGTGTGGAAATCGCCGATCGAGACATAGCCTTCCTCCCACAGCGGATGGTAAGGCAGGCCGTGCTGTTGCAGGTACTGCCACACGTCCCGGTCGTTCCAGTCGGCGATCGGGTTGACCTTGTAGCGTTCGCCGCGCTTCTGGATGATCGGTGTTTGCGCGCGGCTGCTCGACTGTCCCCGGCGCAGGCCGGTGAACCAGATACCGACATCCAGCTCATCCAGCGCGCGTCGCATCGGCTCGACCTTGCGCAGGTTGTTGTACTGCTCGATGCCGACCACGCCTTGTTCCCACAACCGGCCGTGGCGGGCTTCCATCCAGGCGCGACTGACCAGCGGGCGATAGACCTTGAGGTTGAGCCGCAGGCGTTCGGTCAGTGCGTCGGCGAAGCGATAGGTTTCCGGGAACAGATAACCGGTATCGACCAGGATCACCGGGATGTCCGGCATGTGCTGGGTCAACAGATGCAAGGTGACCGCCGACTGTGCGCCGAAGCTGGACGACAGCGCGGCCTTTTGCGGACCATGCTGCAATGCCCACGCCACGCGCTCGGTTGCGGACATCGCTTCCAGTTGCGCATTGACCGCTTCGAGGTCGTGCAGTTCGTATGGGTCGGGTTCGGAAACTGGCAAGGCAGTCATGCGTGCAGGTCCAATGAGATTTCGCGATGAGTGGGGTAGGGCGGCAAGGCGACGATGCCGCTGCGGTGTAGGAAGTCGCCGAAGCCTTCGTCGCCGTCGCGCTCGCTGGCATAGCGCGCGAACAGCGGATCGAGCGTCTGCAGGATGTCCGGCTCGGTGATGTTCTCGCGGTACAGCGTGTTCAAGCGCTGGCCGCGATGGTCGCCGCCGAGCATCAGGTTGTAGCGTCCCGGCGCCTTGCCGACCAGGGCGATTTCGGCCAGGTAGGGGCGCGAGCAACCGTTCGGGCAGCCGGAAATGCGCAGCACGATCGGCGCCTGCGCCAGTCCGTGCTTTTCCAGCAGCGGTTGCAGCCGTTGGCTGAAGTCGGGCAGGTAGCGTTCGGCCTCGGCCATCGCCAGGCCGCAGGTCGGCAGCGAGACACAGGCCATCGCGCCGCGCGCCAACGCGCTGGGCAGGCGATTGCCGGCGTCCAGTCCGTATTGCGCCACCAGCGCATCGATCTGCGCGCGCTGTTCGGCCGGCACGCCGGCGATCACCAGGTTCTGGTTCGGGGTCATGCGGAACTCGCCGGTATGCACCTGGGCGATCGCGCGCAGCCCGCTCAACTGTGGCGAATTCTCGGTGTCGGCGATGCGTCCGGCCGCCAGCGACAGGGTCAGGTGCCAGCGTCCGTCCTCGCCTTCTACCCAGCCGTAGCGGTCGCCGTTGTGGTCGAAGCCGAACGCGCGCGCGGGTTGCAGGGAGAAGCCGGCGCGGCGTTCGATCTCGGCGACGATGAAGTCCAGCCCATGATCGTCGATGGTGTACTTGAAGCGCGCACGCTTGCGCACCTCGCGGTTGCCGAAATCGCGCTGGGTGGTGAGTACGGCGGTGGCGGTATCGAGCAACTGCTCGCGAGTGACGAAGCCGACCACGTTGGCCACGCGCGGCCAGGTCTCGGCGTCGCCATGCGTGGAGCCCATTCCGCCGCCGATGCTGACGTTGTAGCCGACCAGTACGCCCTGCTCAATGATGCCGATGAAGCCCAGGTCGTTGGCGAACACGTCGACATCGTTGAGCGGTGGCACTGCAAAACCGATCTTGAACTTGCGCGGCAGGTATTTGTCGCCGTAGATCGGCTCCTGTTCCTCGCCCGCGCCAACCACCTGCTCTTCGTCCAGCCAGATCTCGTAATAGGCGCGGGTGTTCGGCAGCAGGTGCTCGGACGTACGTGCGGCGTCGGCATACAGCGTGGCGTGTGCGCTGGACAGCAACGGATTGGCGGCGACCTGCACGTTGCGGTTGACGTCGCCGCACGCGGCCAGGGTGTCGATCAGCGTGGCGTTGATGGCCTGCATCGTCGCCTTCAGCTCGCGCTTGATCACGCCGTGGAACTGGAACGCCTGGCGGGTAGTGATGCGCAGCGAATGGCTGGCGTAGCGGGTGGCGATGGCATCTAGCTTGAGCCATTGCTCCGGCGTGACCACGCCGCCAGGCGTGCGCGTGCGGATCATGAACTGATAGGCCGGCTCCAGTTTCTGGCGGCGCCGCTCATCGCGGATGTCGCGGTCGTCCTGCTGGTAGCTGCCGTGGTACTTGATCAGGGTTTGATCGTCCTCGCGCAGCGCACCGGTGATCGGGTCGGCCAGACTCTTCAGCAGCGAGCCCCGCAGCCGGTGGCTTTCGGCCTTGATGTCTTCTACGTTCATCGGTATCTGGGATTCGGTATGGGGGAGTGGCAAAAGTGGGAAGGTCGTGCGCAACGGCGACGCGTGGAAGGACATCGGAACCCGCGCTTGCGCATTCCGATGCCCGCTCCCCGAGTCCCTGCGTCAATAGACATCGCGGCTGTAGCGACCTTCTGTCTGCAAGCGAGTGAGATAGGCGGACGCGCCCTCGGCGTCCAGCGCGCCATGCTCGGCGACGATATCCAGCAAGGCGGCGTGCACGTCCTTGCCCATGCCGATGGCGCCGCACACGTACAGGTGCGCACCATCCTGCAGCCATGCGTAGACATCACGGCCGCGTTGGCGCAGCCGATGCTGCACGTAGATCTTGTCGGCCTGGTCGCGCGAGAACGCCAGGTCCAGTTCGTGCAGCTCGCCACGGCGCAGTGCTTCCTGCCACTCGCTCTGGTACAGGAAGTCGCGGTTGAAGTGCTGGGCGCCGAAGAACAGCCAGTTGCGGCCGCCGGCACCCGTTTCGGCGCGTTCCTGCACGAAGGCGCGGAACGGCGCGACCCCGGTCCCCGGGCCGATCATCAAAATGTCGCGGTCGGGATCGGCCGGCACCCGGAAGCGGTCATTGCTCTCGATGTAGACCGGGGCGAGGTCGCCCTCGGCCAGGCCGGCCAGGAAACCGCTGGCGGACCCGATGTGGATATGGCCGTGGGCCTGATAGTTGAGCTCGTCCACGGTCAGGTGGACTTCCTCGCCCACGCGCTTGCGGCTGGAGGCGATCGAGTACAGGCGCGGAGCCAGTGGCCGTAGCGCGGTCAGTAGGCTGGTATGGTCCCAATCCGCCGGCCAGCGACGCAGTATGTCGATCAGTTGATGATCGGCCAACAGCGCCGCCAGGCCGGCAGTCTGGGTGGGGTTGAGTAGCGCCTGCAACGCCTCCGCGCCTGAGCGTTCGGCATGTGCGGCCAGGAATGGCCGCGACAGCTTGGTCAGTTCGCGGCGGCTGGCGAGCCACTCGGACAGCGACAGAGTCTCCGTGCCGACGGTTACGCTGGCGTGACCATCCAGTTTCAGCGTGTGTAGCGTGGCGTCGACTAGCGCAGCCGGATTGCGATGACGGATGCCAAGCGCGTCGCCGGGCTCGTAGTGCAGGCCGCTGCCTTCCAGAGACAGCTCCAGATGGCGGACCTGCTTGGAGGCTGGGCCATAGACCCGGAACCCCGGACCCTTGAACTCGCGACCGCTGATCGGCTGGTTGGCCAGCACCTCCGCCGCGAACGGCTTGTCGTGCGACCAGGCAGGAACAGCAGGCGCGCCACGCAACGGCGTGACCTTGCCCAGCGGTACGTCGGTGTTCTTGAGCTGCTCGCGTGCATGTTTCAGGGCCTGCTCGCGCCAGGGCGCAGCCACCGTGTCGACGTCGAGGTCGGCTTCGCCCAACGGTTGCAGGCGCTGGGCGCCGAGCTCGGCCAGACGGGCGTCGATGCGGCGGCCGATGCCGCAGAAATCGGCGTAGCTGGAATCGCCCAGGCCGAGGACGGCGAACTTCAGTTCGGGCAGCTTCGGCGCGCGGCGCCCGGCGAGGAACTCGACCAGGCCGATCGCGTCGTCCGGCGGGTCGCCTTCGCCCTGGGTGCTGATCACCACGTACAGCAGGCGCTCGGCGGTCAGTTCGCGGGTAGGATAGGTATCGGCACGGACCAGTCGCACGCGCAGCCCGGCGGCTTCGGCGTCCGCGACGATCTGTTCGGCGGCGCGGCGGGCGTTGCCGGTCTGGCTGCCATACAACACGGTCAGGCGCTGGCCTTCGAGAGCGGACGCGTGTCCACCCTGCACCACGGCCAGCGACGGCGGCGGGTGGCCCTGGGCCAGCCCTGCGGCGTAGCCTGACAACCACCAGAGTGATGCTGTATCCAAGCCTTCGACCAGTCGTGCCAGCAGCGCCTTGCGGTCATCGGGCAAGGGGATGGCGGGTAATGCGGGACTAGCGGAGGTCATTCCCGATCCGGGAGGTTGGGGGAGGGTGAACAATGTTAGAGAAACGTTGTGCAGGCCTGAAAGGATCAGCGGTTATCGCGTTATGCCCTGCGCTTATTTCAGGCGATGACAGTGCTGCGACACACTGCTCGCCGTCGATCAGACACCCAATGCCACTCCATTTCTGCCGTCGCCTTGCCGCCGGTAGCCCTTTTTTGCACCTTGCGATCCACTTTTAGATGAGCTTTCCGCCCCTGTCTCACCTTGACCGCCTTGAGGCGGAAAGCATCCACATCCTGCGTGAAGTCGCTGCCGAATTCCGGAATCCGGTATTGCTGTACTCGGTGGGCAAGGACAGTTCGGTGCTGCTGCACCTGCTGCTCAAGGCCTTTGCGCCGGCCCCGCCGCCGATTCCGCTGCTGCATGTGGATACGCGCTGGAAGTTCCGCGAGATGATCGCCTTCCGCGACCAGCGGGCCCGGGAGACCGGGGTGGACCTGCGCGTGCACATCAATCCGGACGGGATCGCCCAGGACATCGGACCGATCCGCCACGGTGCCACCGTGCATACCGACGTGATGAAGACCCAGGGCCTGAAACAGGCGCTGGACAAGTGGAAGTTCGATGCCGCCATCGGCGGCGCGCGCCGTGACGAAGAAAAGGCGCGTCCCAAGGAGCGCGTTTTCTCGTTCCGCAACGACCGCCATCGCTGGGACCCCAAGAACCAGTGGCCGGAGCTGTGGAATGTCTAGAACGCACGCATCCACACCGGCAAGAGCGTGCGCGCCTTTCCGCTGTCCAACTGGACC
>JAATFS010000399.1 GCA_015655035.1 Lysobacterales bacterium
AGGCGTGCTGATTGGCGCGCCGGTCGGCACCCCCATCAGCGCCGTCGCCGACGGCACCGTGGTGTTCTCCGACTGGATGACCGGCTACGGCATGATCCTGATCGTGGATCACGGCAACGGCTACATGAGCCTGTATGCACACAACGACACCCTGCTGCGCGACGCCGGGGCTGCGGTCAAGCGCGGCGAAGCCGTGGCCAAGGTCGGCAACTCGGGCGGGCAGGGCACGCCGGGGCTGTACTTCGAACTGCGCCGCAATGGCCAGCCGGTAGACCCGTCGAGCTGGTTGCAACGGCGTTGAGACCTCGCTTGGAGATGGGCGGGCGATGCGCGCGCGCTGACGGGTTCGCCGATCCTGGCGCCTGGGCCCGGCTTCAACAAGCATTTACCGTCGCTTCCCGCATAATCCGCTAAGCCTCGTACCCACGAGGCGGTTGTCTTCCCCACGGAGTGCTTCATGCGCGTAGCCGCCCTGTCCGTTGCCCTGTCGCTGGCGCTGTTCTCGTCGCCGACCTGGTCGCAGAACGCCAGTTCCACCGCTTCCCCGGCCACAGCCGACGATCCGGACGCCACCGAATCGGCCACCTCCAAGGTGCCCCTGGACGAGATCAGGCGCTTCGTCGCGGTCTACAACGCAGTCAAGGAGGCCTACGTCGACCCGGTGGAAGACAAGAAGCTGATGCATTCGGCGATCCGCGGCCTGCTGACCGACCTGGATCCGCACAGCACCTATTTCGACAAGGAAGATGCCGAGGCCTTCGACGAGCAGGCTACCGGTGCCTACGAAGGCATCGGCGTGGAACTGCTGCAACAGCAGGACAACACGCTCAAGGTCATCGCTCCGATCGACGACACGCCCGCCGCGCGCGCCGGCATCCGTGCCGGCGACGTGGTCGTGGCCATCGACGGCAAGCCGATCAGCACCGTCCAGGCGATGGAACCGCTGCGCGGCAAGGCCGGCAGCAAGGTCACGCTGACGATCGTGCGCGACAAGGTCGCCAAGCCCTTCGATGTCACCCTGCAACGCGAGACCATCCGCGTGGCCAGTGTTCGCAGCAAGATGCTAGAGCCCGGATACGGCTACATCCGGATCAGCACCTTCCAGGCCGACACCGGCACCGATTTCCAGAAGAACCTCAAGCAGCTGCAAGCCGCCGGTAAATTGCGTGGACTGGTGCTGGACCTGCGCAGCAATCCCGGCGGCCTGCTGACGGCAGCGGTGCAGGTCGCCGACGATTTGCTGGAGAAGGGCAACATCGTCAGCACCCGTGGCCGCATCTCGGTCAGCGACTCCAAGTTCGATGCCACCGCCGGCGATCTGCTCGACGGCGCGCCGTTGGTGGTCCTGGTCGACGCGGGTTCGGCCAGCGCCTCGGAAGTCCTGGCCGGCGCACTGCGCGACAACCAGCGCGGCCGCATCATCGGCAGCCGTACCTTCGGCAAGGGCTCGGTGCAGACCGTGCTGCCGCTGGACAACGGCGATTCGGTCAAGCTGACCACCGCGCGCTACTACACCCCCAGCGGCAAGTCGATCCAGGCCAGTGGCATCGTGCCGGACGTCACGCTCACGCCGGAAACAAAACCGGACCAGGACCTGCCGTCCAGCGTCACCGACTACAGCGAAGCTACGCTCCCCGGCCATCTGCGCGGCGACGACGAGGGCGACGAAGGCTACAGCGCCGGGGATGCGCTGCCGGGCGATGGCCCGATTGCTTCGGCGCTGGCCGAGCTCAAGCAGCCCGGATCAGTGGCCAAGGCCGCAGCTGCGAAAAAAGCGGCGCGGCCCGCCAAGCCCACCGTCACGCCGCCAGCGAAGGGGGCGCCCACCAAGCCCAGCCTGCCGGCAGACACGCCAGCGGCCAAGCCGCTCGAACCGGTGAAGTAAAGCGTCATTGCCCGGCAGGCGTTGCCGCCTGCCGGGTGTTCCTGCGGCCTCGAATGGGTTACCGCCGGCGATGCATCAGCGTGATGCAAGCGCCGCTGGATTGACGATATTGCGCGGCGTGCCTGCGGCAAAGGCCAGCACGTTGTCGAATGCGCTGCCGAAGTAGAGCTCATAGCTGTCGCGCTCGACGTAGCCCAGGTGCGGTGTCGCCAGCAGCCGTGGGTGGCGCAGCAGTGGATCAGATGGATCCAGGACCGGCTCGCGTTCGAACACATCCAACGCCGCCATCCCGGGCCGCCCAGCCTGCAGCGCGGCCAGCAACGCGCCTGGCGCGATCAGCTCCGCACGGCTGGTGTTGACCAGCAGCGCATCGGGCTTCATCCGTGCCAGGTCCGTAGCGGTCACCTGGTGACGCGTATTCGCTACCAGCCGCCGATGCAGCGACAGCACGTCGCTGCGCTCGAACAATGCGTCGCGACTGGCGGCTACCTCGAAGCCATCGACACGCGCCTGAGCGCAGGAGTACTCGCCTCCCCACACCAGCACCTGCATGCCGAAGGCGCGGCCAAAGCCTGCCACCCGCCGGCCGATCCTGCCATAGCTCCACACCCCCAGCGTACGGCCGTGCAGCGCGCGCCCCAGCACCGCATCGCCGGTCGCCTGCCAGTGCCCGTTCTGCAGGGCCCGCCCGTAATCGGGTAACCGCCGGCTGGCGGCCATGATCAACGCCCAGGTCAACTCCGCCGGCGCCACCGGGGAACCGATGCCTTCGGCGACCGCGATGCCGTGCGCGGTACAGGCGGCCAGATCCAGGTGCGCGCCGACCTTGCCGGTCTGGCTGATCAACCTCAGCCGTGGCAACCGCCGCAACAGCGACGCATCTACGCGCGTGCGTTCACGGATCAGCACCAGAACCTCGGCACCGACCAGTCGCTCGGCCCATTCGTTGGGATCGGTGGCCATCGCGGTAAGCACCTGGACCTCGTGCTCGTGCAGGCGCTGGAAGCAGGGCAGGTGCCGCACTGCATCCTGGTAATCGTCGGGAATCAGGATATGCACGGGTCAGCGCGGCTTGGCCGGCACGGGGAACGGGGTCACCACCTTCTCACCGGTGGTGGCATCGCGGATCGCCGACTGGCCTTTCTTCTCGACCTCTTCGATCCGGACAATGCTCTGCATCGGCAGGTGCAGTGTCTTGGTGTTGCCGAATTCCTCGCGCAGGCGCTCCTCGGTCGGATCGACCACCAGGCCATCACGCACGTCGAACACCAGTTCGCCGACCTCGTTGAAGCCCCACAGGTGACTGCTGCCGACCTGGCGCGCGTACAGCTCGTACACCTTGCCGTGGTTGAGGAACGTGACTTTGTACAAAGGCTTGGACATGCCCGCGATTATAGGGTGCGGGCCGTGCCTGCGAGCGCTAGAACCCGTGGCGCTTACGCAACCGGCGAGCGATGGCCGCGTGCACGTACAGGCCGTAGACCACGCCAAACAGGAACCCGGCAATATGCGCCGACCAGGCCACCCGGCCCAGCGCCGGGCCGATATAGACGAACACCACTTGCAACAACGCCCAGGCGCCGATCAGCAACGGCGCCGGTACGCGCACGAATTCCAGGAACAGGCCGAGCGGCAGCACCACCCCCAGCTTGGCGCCCGGAAACAGCGCCAGGTAGGTTCCGATCAATGCCGACACCGCGCCCGAGGCGCCGATGATCACCCGGTCCGGGGTGCCGATGGCGAAGATCGCCGCCAGATTGGAGGCCGCGCCACCCAGCAGGAACAGCAGCAGCAGCCGCCACGGCCCCAGGATGCGCTCGGCCGGAAGGCCGAAGATCAGCAGGAACACCAGATTGCCCAACAGATGCAGCCAGTCGGCGTGCAGGAACAGCGCCGTGAACAGCCGCAGCGCACTGCCGTCCTGCAACGTCGCCCACCAGTCCGAGACCCCGCTCGACAGCGCTCCCCAGTCCAGCCACAAGGTGTTGCGCGCCAGCGTGGGACGACTGATCGACCACAGGAATGCCAGCCACATGGCCACGAACAGCAACGGCACCGCCCAGCGGTGCGAAGACTTCTTGCGGGAGGGAATGGAAACAAACATGGGCTGCACAATAGCGACTTCACCGCACTGAACCCATCCCGAACTGGAGGGCTCCTGTTCAACTTAATTCGTTATTGTTTGGTTAACCATCGTGGGTATACTGCATACGGCGTCGTATGTCGGGAGGGGTCTCCGGCGCACCATCACTGGCCGCCGAGGCCGGTGGGGTGCAGGCGCATGTTTCGACTAATGAAGTCTATCCGGAGAGCAACGATGTCCAATGTTAACAATCTCAGCCGCACTACTGCCCTGGCAGTCGGCATCGCCGGCATCCTGGCCGTCGGCCAGGCCTATGGCGCCGCCTTCCAGCTGAGGGAAAACAGTGCCCAGGGCCTGGGCCGCGCGTTCGCGGGTGCGGCCAGCGCACCGGGCGATGCCGCCATCATCGCCAACAACCCGGCAGGTATGCGCCTGCTTGATGGCCGTCAGTTCCAGGCCGATGTGAGCGCGATCAGCTTCGCAGCCAAATATCGCGGCGAAAGCAGCAGCTACGCCAGCGGTGCGCCGATTTCCGGCGGAAACGGCGGCGACGCCGGCATGATCGCCCCGGTCCCGGCCGCTTATTTCCACCTGCCCTTCGGCGCGAACGACAACCTGCACTTCGGCGCCTCGCTGACCGTGCCGTTTGGTTTCAAGACCGAATACGACCGCGACTGGATCGGCCGCTACAGCGGCGTCAAGACCGAATTGCAGGCGATCGATGCCGGTTTTGCGTTTTCCTACGATGTGAACCCGTACGTGTCCTTCGGTGCTTCGGTCTTCGCTGAGCGCCTGGACATCGACCTGTCCAATGCGATCGACTTCGGAACCATCCTGGCGAGCAGCCGCGTGCCAGGCTTCGCACCAGGCAGCGCCGACGGCTTTTCGCGCATCAAGGGCCATAGCACCGAGGTCGGCTTCACGCTCGGCGGCCTGTTCAGCATCGATGAGAACACCCACATTGGCCTGACCTACCGCTCGCGCGTGGATCACAAGATCACCAATGGCAGCGCCGACTTCACCACTCCCCCCGCCGCCGCGGCCGTACTGGGTATGGCTGCACCGGGCACCTTCGTCGACACCAGCGGCAAGGCCACGGTGCGTCTGCCGGCCAGCGCCGCCATCAGCTTCACCCACAAGGTGAACGAGCAATGGTCGCTGATGGCCGAAGTCAGCCGTACGGCCTGGAGCAAGTTCGACCAGGTCACCGTCAACTTCGATTCCAATCAGCCTGACAGCGTGCTGGACTTCTCGTACCGCGACACCACGTTCGCCTCGATCGGTGCCGACTACCGCCTGAGCGACACGGTGACGCTGCGCGGCGGCCTGGCCTATGACCAGACCCCGACCACCTCAGAACACCGCGACGTGCGCGTACCCGACGCCAGCCGCAAGTGGGTGTCGCTGGGCGTGGGCTGGAAGGCCTCGGAGCGTACCGAGTTCAACTTCGGCTACACCCACCTGTTCACCAGTGATCCGACCATCGACATCAGCTCGGTCACCCGCAATGCCATGGCTGGCTCCTACGATGTCACCGGCGACGTGCTCGCCGCTTCGCTCAACTACAAGTTCTGATCGTTGCAATTGCGATCGTGAAAAGGCCCCGCTTCGGCGGGGCTTTTTTGTATTGCTTGAGCCGATTGCGGCAACGACAGCCTCGCCATGCTCACACGACGTCAGTTGCACTGATCCGCGAGCAGGTACTGCGCTACTGACGCGTGCCGCTGGCGTCACTCCGCCGGTTTGGTTTCGCTCTTCTTCAGCGCGATGGTATTGCCGAGTTTCTCGATCTTGCCACCGGCCTGGCCGAAGCGTTCCAGATCGCCCTGGATGCTTTCATGCGTCACCTTCGCCGACTTCTGCGCCACACGCCCACTTACCGGGAAGGTCATCGTCGATTTGGTTCGTTCGCTGCTCATATCGTTTCTCTAGCCGTACTGCGTCAAAGGAATGCCTGCGCGCAACTGGCTCAGGTAGGTCTTGCGTACATCCCGGCAATACGGCCCGCCCATGGTGAACCTGCGGCAGATCGTTGGCCGGTCTTCGTAGATCGAGCAAGACATCTGCGCGTGGTTCAATGCCACGCACCAGCCCTGTTCGTCACGCGCCATCACCGGCTGACCGCCGGACAATTCAGCCGTCAGGTGGCTGGGGATGCGGTCTTCTGGCCCCAGCAGCACCGTCAGCCGGCAACACACCGCACTGCAGGTATCGCAATGCGGTCGCGATGACGGCGACGCAGCGACCTCGCTCATGCCGGCACGCCCGCGTGCAGGCAAGGCGCTGGCGGCCGCGCGATCGCGCGATCGCCGCGCGGAAAAAGGATTCGAATAGCTTGCAAACGTTTCATGCGACGGCGATACCCATTTCGGTCAGTGCCAACCGGTTGATTTGTTCAAATCCGCTTTTTGAGCCGGCTTGAGCGCCCATCAAAGCAGCCCGCAGCAGTGCAGTGAGACCATGCGCTCATGCTGGACGATTCAGCGCCCGCACTGGCACATGGATGCCGTCGACATGGACGATTGATGCGTTGCATGACCGCAAAGCACCTGCGGCCTCTGGCGACGAGGGTGCTTTGCCGGCTTCGAGCTGTACTGACATGCGCAGCAGGCCAGCTGCGAAGAGTGAATGAAGACAGGACGAGGGACGATCAATCAGCGACCGATGCTACCAAGCGCGAAGCGATGGAGGCACTGGCAACGTCCGATCCTCGACTCTAACACTTAACTCTCCGGCACATACGCCGATCTGGCCACTCGCGGTGCCGGGCAACAGACACGGTTCATCGTCAGCCCGCTGGCTTGGGCCCGGGTTCGGCCGCGTTCTGCACACGGCGCGACTCGTTGTTATCGTTGATCTCCATGGAGACTATCGATTTCATCCAGATCACCGACGACGCGGTGTCGCGCGAGGATTGCGCCGCCATCGTGCGCCGCATGCAGGCCAGCGAACAACTGCGGCCAGGCCAGGTCGGCGGCGGCGTGTTTCCGGAACTCAAACGCAGCCGCGATCTGCGCATCGGCGGCCTGCCCGATTGGCAGGACGTGGAGCAACGGCTGCAGCAAGCGGTGTTCGGCGGGCTGCTGGGCTACTTGCGACAGTATCCGCAGGCACTGATTTCGCCATTGATGCTGCAAGTCAACGATGCCAACGGCGCCGCGCGCCGGCTGACGGGGCAGGACCTGACCGGCATGGACGACGCCGCACTGGCGAACCTGGCTCGTACCTGCCTGCGTCCCGGCGCAATCAACCTGCAATGGTATGCGGCCGGCGAGGGCGGCTATCCCTACTGGCATTGCGAGCTTTTCCCGCGCGACCCAAGCGCAGAAACCCTGCACCGGCATTTGCTGTGGACGCTCTACCTCAACGACGAGTTCGAGCAGGGCGAAACCGAATTCCTGTTCCAGCAGCGCAAGGCCAAGCCTCGTACCGGCAGCCTGCTGATCGCGCCCACCGCGTTTACGCATACTCATCGCGGCAATCGCCCGATCGGCGGCGACAAGTTCATCGCCACCAGTTGGATCCTGTTCCAGACAGCACAAGCGCTCTACGGCCAGGCGTGATCCGGGCGCGGTGAAAGACGGCTATCGGATGCTGCCGCGACACGTGCGAGCGGGGCGGCCCGGTTGCGGGCCTGGCCGATCCCTGCCTCAGAACAGTTCGCCTTGCGCTGAAGACGGCCGCACGCTTGGCAGTGGCGCGGGACGGCGGAACCGCTGCGTATCCAAGCGTGGGTAGCGTTTGCCGTCGAAGCCACTGCGCCGCAACGCCAGTTCGAACCGCCGCGCCAGCAGATCCGCGTACACGCCTTGGCCCCGCATGCGCTGGCCGAACGCACTATCGTAGTCCTTGCCTCCGCGCAGCTGCTGGATCGTGCTCATCACATGCTCGGCCCGCTGCGGATAATGCTGTTGCAGCCAGTCGCGGAACAGCGGCGCCACCTCGTGCGGCAACCGCAGCAGCACGTAGCCAGCCGATTGCGCTCCCGCCTCGGCGGAAGCTTCAAGGATCGCCTCCAGCTCGTGGTCGTTGACCCACGGGATCACCGGCGCGGCCATCACCCCAACCGGAACGCCGGCCTGGTGCAGCCGACGCAGCGCACGCAACCGAGAATGCGGGGCGGAGGCGCGTGGCTCCAGCCTCGCCGACAGGTGCGGATCGAGCGTGGTCACCGAGAAATGGACACTCACCAATTGCTCGCGCGCCAGCGGCTCGAGCAGGTCCAGGTCGCGCACCACCAACGCATTCTTGGTGATCAGCGTGAAGGGATGACGTGCTTCCCACAGTACCTCGATCAGCCGGCGGGTCAGCTGCAACTTGCGCTCGATCGGTTGGTAGGCATCCGTATTGATGCCCAGCGCGATCGGGCTGGGCACATAGCCCGGTCTGGCGAGCTCGCGCCGTAGCAGTTCCGGGGCGTTGACCTTTGCGAACAGCCGGGTCTCGAAGTCCAATCCTGGCGACAGATTCAAATAAGCATGCGACGGACGCGCAAAGCAGTAACTGCAACCATGCTCGCAGCCGCGATACGGATTGACCGACTGCGAGAACGGGATGTCCGGTGACCGGTTGCGGCTGATGATGCTGCGGGCCACTTCCTCGGTGACATGGGTGCGCAACCCGGGCGCGGCGAATTCCTCGCTCTCGTCGGTCCACCATCCGTCGTCCACCGTTTCGCTTAGGGTGACCTCGAAGCGCCCGGGCAGATAGCCACTCGCGCCGCGTCCCTTGATTGCATCTGCCATCGCGTCAACTTACCCGGTTGTCGTCTCAACAGCGGCGATTGGCTCGACGTGAGCGCCGGCCACCGGGTTCCGTGCGCGCCCGCCATCGTGTCGCCGTGCCTGCTCCGATCCGCGCTGACTCCCGTAGAATCCGCCAATGTTCGCCATCTTGCAGGGCGCGTGGGAATGGCTGGCGGCCATTCCCCATCTCACCGCCTACCTCATCGCC
>JAATFS010000391.1 GCA_015655035.1 Lysobacterales bacterium
ACCCAACCCCGAATGGCGCGTATTCGCGCGCTCGGCCGCCGACGACAAAGCCCCGATCGTGATGCTGCTGGCTGCGCTCGACGCCCTCCGCGCACAAGGGCGCGACCCGGCGATCAACCTCAAGATCATCCTCGATTCGCGTGAGGAATCCGGATCGCCCTCGCTCAAGGGCGTGGTGGCACGCAACCGGCAACTATTGCAGGCCGACGCAGTGGTGATGCTGGATGGCCCGTCGCATCGCAGCAACCGGCCGACCCTGGTGTTCGGCCATCGCGGCGGCACCGGCCTGCTGCTGACCGTCTACGGTGCCCGCAGCGAACTGCACAGCGGCCACTACGGCAACTACGCGCCCAACCCCGCCTTCGGCCTGGCCCGGCTATTGGCCGGCATGAAGGACGAACAAGGCCGTGTATTGATCCCCGGGTTCTACGACGGCGTCAGCCTGGATCGCACCGCCCTGGCCGCCGTCCCCGACGATGCCCAGGAAATCCGCACCCGCATCGGCATCGCCAGCGCCGAGCAGGTGGGCGCCAACTACCAGGAAGCGCTGAACTACCCCACCCTCAACATCAACGCGATGAATGCCGGCGCGATCGACAGCCGCCGCACCATCATCCCCGCCAGCGCCTCGGCCAGCCTGGACCTGCGCACCGTGCCCGGCACGCCACCGCAACGGCAACTGGCGCTGGTGCGCCAATACGTCCAGGCACAGGGCTACCAACTGACCGACGGCGAACCCAGCGACGCCCAGCGTGCCCGCTACCCCAAGCTGGCCTCGATCCAGAGCAGCGGCGGTGGCAAGGCATTGCAGACCCCTTTGGATGCCGCCATCGGGCAATGGGCGCGAACTGCGATACACGCCGAATTCGGCCAGGAACCGGTGCGCATCCCCCTGATGGGCGGCGGCGTCCCCAGCGAACCGCTGGCCGAAGGACTCGGCGTCCCGATCCTGCTGCTGCCGCTGGTCAACGCCGACAACAACCAGCACGCCGCCGACGAAAACATGCGCATCGGCAACTACCTCGACGGCGTACGCACCTTGCACGCGTTGTTGTCGCAGCCGCTGCCGTAACGCGGCCTGTGGGAGGAGCTTTGGCCGCGATGGCGTTCTACTTACTGGGGAAACCCCTCCCACAGACACCCAGCAAAACGCCCCTGGCCGGCCTGCGAAAACCCACGTTCCTTCAGCAATTACTTGATATTGACAGCCCGCTTTTTACGCGGCAGTCTTGAACCAAGGAGCGTAGAAACTCCTCAGACAGCGGTACCCACCTCCGACAAACCGGTGGGTTTTTTTGTGCCTGCATTCTCTGGGCGCAACCGGCGCAATACCTGCGTCGGGAGGGCGGCTAATACAACACCCTTCGGGGAAATACGCCCGCCGTCTGTCTGCGGTTTCTAACCTCCCGACATCCCGTCGCCGTTGGCGGCGGGCTCTTGGTTCCCAAGGAGGGTATTGCCATGCGCAAGTCGTCGTCCCGCACCACCGCCAAGCCACGCAAGCGCGCATCGATCCCACCGCGACGTGGCGTAGTGTTACCCAGCGTGCAAACACCCCGCTTTACGCTGCTACCCCCGGAAGAAGCAGCCACACTCCTCGCCGCGAAGCGGCTCGCCCGCCGCGCAAGCCGCACCGCCCACGTCCGCCGCAAACGTGCACCGTTGGCTGCGGCTACTACGAAACCAGCATGGAGCCGATACCAACACTCCGCCTGCGCGGCCACTGGCTGGAAAAACTGGGTTTCACCATCGGCAGCAAACTGCACATCGCGGTGCGCGAAGGGGAACTGGTGGTGACGGTGGCGGGGGCTAGGAACTAACCGGGGTTCGGTCAACCGACGCCCCGCAGGATCCGGACTGTTCTGCACAGCCACCTGCGGGAGCCAATGCCACGGCACTTCATTACCCCACGGTCGTCAGGACCTCTCCTTCTCCCGCGCGCGGGAAAAGAAACCAAAGCGGCCTACGCGCGCCGTGATGCGGTTCTTTACAGATTCCCAACGCTCATATGCGTGGCGGAATGTTGCCACTGGTTGGCGTGATGGCGGATAGCCGAAATCACGGCGGAAACCTTGAATAAGAGGCCCAGTCATAGCCTCCGCTCAAGCGTTCTCCCATGCCCAGCCTCGACGCCTCGACGCCCTCCCACCGTTTCCAGCGCTCCGACGCCGAGCCGGCGGGCACGCCTGCGTCGGCCCCTTTCTCGCCTGGAATCGTCATGCCCACACCCTTGAATGCCGTCGCCGTGGTCGGCAGCACCTCGGCCACCTCGCGCACGCTGTTGCTGGCCCGCGCCATCCTTACCGAGCTATCCCGGCACCTGCCGTTGAACATCCACGTCGTCGAGCTCGGCGCGCTCGCGCGCGATGTCGGTAACGCGTTGGCGCGCAGCGAGCTGCCGGCCGAGGCCGAGGCGCAGCTGCGCCGGATCGAATCCGCCGATCTGCTACTGGCCGCCGCGCCCGTGTTCCGGGGTTCCTACCCCGGCCTGTTCAAGCACCTGTTCGACCTGATCGATATCGAGGCGCTGGTCGATACCCCCGTGCTGTTAGCCGCCACCGGCGGCAGCGAACGGCATGCGCTGGTGATCGACCATCAACTGCGTCCGTTGTTTAGTTTCCTGCAGGCGCTGACCTTGCCGATCGGTGTGTATGCCACGCCCGCCGACTTCGATGGCGAGCATGTCGGCAGCACGCTGCTGCGCGAACGCATCGCGCTGGCCGCCGAACGCGCGGCCGGTGTGCTGGGCGCAGCGCGCGCGCCAGGCCTGCGCCGGATCGCTTGAGGATGACGATGTACGCAGCGGCGAACACACGATCACGTTCCTGGTGGATTGGCGCCACCGCCGCGCTGTTGGCGCTGGTCCTGCCGCTGGGCTGCTCGCGCGAGCCTACTGCGGCGCCGCAGGCCGACGCGGCAACCACCCAGCCGGTGTCCGGCGGCACCCTGACCTGGGGCGTGGAAACCGAGCCGGCCACGCTCAATCCGCACCTCAACGGCCAGGCCAAGATCTATCTATTGCTGCGCAACAGCTACGAGAGCCTGCTGGCGCGCAGCGCCGATGGCGGCTTCGTGCCGTGGCTGGCCAGCCGCTACACGGCCTCCGCCGATGGCCTCAGCTTCACCTTCACGCTGCGTCCGGACGTGACCTTCAGCGACGGCAGCGCATTGGACGCGGCCACCGTGGCCCGCAACTTCACCGCGCTGGACGATCTGGCCTACACCGCGGGTACGCCGCATACCGCGTTTGCCGAGATCATCGAGCGTGCCGAAGCGCTGGATCCGCACACGGTCAAGATCACCCTCACCCACGCGTATGCGCCGTTCCTGGGCTTTGCCGCCAACCTGCCGCTGCTGGCGGCTTCCGCGTTCGACCGCCCCGAGCTGAAGTCCGGCGGCCCGGCCATCGCCGGTACCGGGCCGTTCGTGATCACGCGCTACCAGCCCGGCCAGGAGATCGAGTTCGCGCGCAACCCGGACTATCGCTGGGCACCGGCCAACGCCCGCCACCAGGGGCCGGCCCACCTGGAGCGCCTGGTGTATCGCTTCCTGCCCGAATCGTCGGTGCGCATCGGCGCACTGCTGTCCGGCCAGGTGGATGTGATCGAGGGCGTGCCCGGGCAGGATGCGGCCGCACTACGGAGCAATCCCGACTTCAGCTACCAGCGCGCGCTCAACATCGGCACGCCCTACACGTTGTATTTCAACGTGACCCGCGATCCCACCCGCGACCCGCGGGTGCGCCAGGCGCTGGTGCACGGACTGGACATCGAGGTATTGGTGCAGGCGATCTACCGAGGCCAGCGTACCCACGCCTGGGGCCTGGCTTCGCCGATCGATCCGCTGTACGACGCCAGTATCGAAAAACGCTACGGCAACCAGCCCGAGCAGGCCAATGCGTTGCTCGATGCGGCCGGCTGGCAGGCACGCGATGCGCAAGGGTTTCGCCTGCGCGACGGTCAGCGGCTGCGCATCGCGTTGCTGGATACCCCGGCGCTGCTGCGGGACCAGCGCGAGGTGCTGTTGCTGGCGATCCAGGCGCAGGCCCGGCAGCGTCTGGGCGTGGACATCCACTTCGAGCAGCTGGATCAGGGCAGCTATTTCAAGCGGGTGGTCGGCGGCGACTACGGCGCGCTTTCCAACTCCACGGTCGAGGCCGACGGCCGTGCCATCGACACGCACTACCTGCCCGCCGGCAACGGCGGCTTCCTCAACCTGAGCCGTTCCACTGCGCCGGCGCTGCGGCAGTGGCTGAGCGCCGCTGCCGCCAGCAGCGATCCCGCGCAGCGCAAGCAGCTCTATGCCGAAGTACAGAACTTCGTGCTGCGACAGGAGTATCTGGCGTTGCCGCTGTACGTGCCTGAAGACCAGATCGTGTCCGCGCGCCGCGTGCACGGGCTGGGCTTCCGCCCTCTCTACCAACTCCCCGAGAACGCCTATGACGTGTGGATTTCGCAATGAGCACGCTGGATGCCACGGCTCGACCCACCGGCCCGCAGCTCACCCCCGTTGCCACTGAGTACATCGCCTCCGCCATGACGACACCTCTCTCTACTCCTGTTTCTCGGCGCGGCTTGCGCGGCGTATCTCCAGCACTGCTGATCGCCAGCGCGATGGCGCTGCCGCCGGCAGCGGCGGCCGACGCCGATACCGCTGCCAGCTCCACCCTGGACACCGTTCTGGTGACCGGCTCGCGCACCTCCACGCGCACGGTCAAGAACAGCTCGACCCCGATCGACGTGGTGTCGGCCGAGAACCTGGCCGCTACCGGCAAGAGCAATCTGC
>JAATFS010000115.1 GCA_015655035.1 Lysobacterales bacterium
GGCAAGTCCAACTTCACCGTGCAGGGAGTGGGCAACCTGCTGGTGCAACTGGCGCGTTGCTGCCAACCCGTGGCGGGCGAGCCGATCGTCGGTTATCTCACCCGCGGCCGGGGCATCACCGTGCACCGCACCGATTGCGCGGCACTGGCGCGGCTGTCGGCCGCGCATCCACAGCGAGTGCTGCCGGTGGAATGGGGGCAGGCCGGGAGCGGCTACGAGGTGGACGTGCAGGTACGCGCGGTGGACCGGCGCTGGCTGCTCAAGGACATCACCAACCTGATCGCCCAGGAAGACGCGCATGTGCTCGACATCAACAGCGACAACGTTCGCGACAGCGGGCGGGCACAGCTGCGGCTGCGGCTGAAGGTCAGCGATTACGGGCAGTTGTCGGCGCTGCTGGGCAAGCTGGACGCGTTGCCGGGCGTCAACGAGGTGCGCCGGCTGGGTTGATCTGCATGCGGCCGTTACGTACGCATGGGCTAAGATCGGCCCCGTGAACGCGTCCAGCTCAGGCCGCGCCAGGGAAGGACGCCGCTGCATGTCTCCGCTATTGCGATGGGCCCGGTCGCGCGCGCTGTCGCCGCTGCGCAGCCGCCTGCTGTGGTGGGTGCTGCTGGCCTGGTTGATCGCAGTCGTGGTGCTGGCAGGGGTGTTCCGGAAGCCGCTCAGCGACTGGATCTGGCCCGATACCCGCATCCAGCAGCTGGTGCAGCGCGGCGACGCGGCGCTGGCGCGGGGCCAACTCAGCGCTGCCGACGGTAGCGGCGCACGCGAGCTGTTCGAGGCGGCCCAGGCATTGGACAACGACCGTAGCGAGGCGCGCGAGGGCTTGGCGCGCACCGGTGCTGCCGCAGTGGCGCGGGCGCGCCGCGCACTGGTTGCGGGCCAGTTGTCGCAGGCGCAGCGACTGCTGCAGCTGGCGCAGCAGCTTCAGGTGCCGCAGGCGCAGGTGACCCAGATCGCGCACGAACTGCGGCAGCAGCAGGCGGCGCATGCGGGCCTTGGCAACCTGATGGCGCGAGCGGCCGAGGCGCAGCGCGCCGGGAACCTGGACGGTAGCCCCGACAGCGCGCTGCCGCTGTACCAGCGTGTGCTGGAACTGGCGCCGGATCGGACCGAGGCATTGGATGGGCGCGAGGACGCGTTGACGGATCTGTTGCAGCGAGCGCGCACCGGCCTGGCGCAGGACAAATTGGCCGAGCCTGCTGCCATGCTGGCGGCGGCGCGCGACTATGACAGCGGTCACGCCGACCTGCCGCAGACCGAGGCGGAGTTCAACCGCTTGCTGGAGGCACGCGCAGCGCGCGCCGAATCGCTGCTGCGGCGCGCCCGGTTGCAGCCGGCTGCGCGCGATTTTGCCGAGATACTGGCCGCGCAGCCGGACAATGCCAATGCGCGCCGGGGATTGGAACGGGTGGCGAACGAATACGCGGCACAAGCCGCGCGCGAGGCCGCCGATTTCAGGTTCGATGCCGCCGAGCGTTCGCTGCGGCAGGCGCGCGAGTGGGCGCCGTCGGCATCAGCGATCGGCAACGCCGAACAGGCGATCGCGCGCGCACGCCAGGTACACAACGCGCAGGCGCCCAAGTTGTCGGCAGGCGAACGCGAGCGCCGTTTGCGGGAATTGATGGAGCAGGTGGCGGTGGCCGAGACCAGCCACGAGTGGCTGACGCCGCCGGGTGCCAGCGCCTACGACAAGCTGCGCTCGGCCCAGGCGATCGCGCCGCGTGATCGCCGCGTGCTGCGCGCGGTACAGCGCATCGTGCCGGCCACGCGCAGCTGTTTCGAGGACGAACTCAGCGGCAACCGCTTGCGCGCGGCGCGCGTCTGCCTGGATGCATGGCAGAGCATGGCGCCGTCGGACGACGCCCTGTCGGCTGCGCGGCGACAACTGGCGCAGCGCTGGATCGCGGTAGGCAGCGAGCGGTTGGGCAGTGGAGATGCCGCGTTCGCGCGCCAGGCGCTGCGAGAGGCGCGCGCACTGGATCCGGCGACCCCTGAGCTGGCCGAATTCAGCGAGCGAGTGAACGCAGCGATGCTGCGGCAGCATTGAGCCACCGCCATTCCTGATCCGGGATCGCCCCGCCGCTTCGGTCGCCGTGACACTCAGTCCAGGAACACCCGGCGCACGCTGGCCTGCGCCGCTTCCAGCGAGAAATACTGCGCCACGTTGCGCAAGCCGTTGTCGGCCAGCCGCTGCCACAGCAATGGCTCGCGATACAGGCGTACCACGGCGGCGGCGAAGGCGTCGGCGTCGTCGGCCACCAGCACATCCTGTTCGTGGCACAGGTGCATGCCTTCCACCGCGCAGGTCGTGGCGACCACCGGCTGGCCATGCGCCATGCTCAGGTTGACCTTGCCCTTGACCCCGGCACCGAAGCGCAGCGGTGCGACCGCGATGCGCATGCCGTCCATGTACGGGTCCAGTTCCTGCACGTAGCCCAGCAACTGGACACCTTCGCAGGCATCTGCCAGCTGTTGCAGCTCGGCGTTGACGCTGGCGCCGATGCAGTGGAATACCACGTCCGGCAACTGCTGTCGGATCAGCGGGAACACCTCGGTGATGAACCAGCGCACGCCATCGACGTTCGGTGGGTGGCGAAAGCCGCCGACGAACACCAGGTCGCGCCGCTGTTCCCAGCTTGCCCCCGCGCCGGCGACTTCGTGCAGGTTGGACAGCAGTTCGGTCCGCACCCGCGGGGCATCGGATTGCAGTTGTTGCTGTTCGGCCGGGGACACCAGCAGGGTCACATCGGCCTGGGCCATCACTTGCAGCTCCTGACGGCGGGTATGCTCGGCCGCTCGCAGCAGGTTGGCGTCGCCGGCGATTTCGGCGCCGCGCCGTTCGCGCAGGTAATGCAGGTCCACCGTGTCGAACACGGTGCGGGCCTGCGGCGCGAAGCTGCGCAACAGCGACAGGCATTCGAGCGCGACGTGATGGCGCACCATCATCACCACCTGAAAGCGTGCGCCGTGTTCGCGCAGCCAGCCGCCGATGCCTTGCAGATACGGTGCATACCAGACTTCCACGCCGAGTTCCTGCAAGGCCTCGGTATGGCGACCGGCATGCTCGCGCCGGGTAGGCACGAACACCACGTGCAGGCCTTCGCGCAGCAACATCCGGATCAGGTTGAACTGGCGCAGCGACGCGGAATCGCGATCCGGCTGCGGGACTTCCTCGTCGAGGATCAGTACTTGGCGCTGGTGGCGGTGCAGCTCGGCCGGGGAGGGCACCGTGCCCACCGCGAGGTGAGCGCCCAGTGCCCGTCGCCACTTTTCGGCAAACACGGCCTGGTTACGGACCTGATACGCCTTGACCCCGCTGCGGGTGTCGGTACCGTTGCTGGTGCCCTCGTCATGGATCACCACGCTGCCGGGCTGGACCCGGACGTGCCATCCAGCGGCGCGCACGGCAAAGGCGATGTCGGTGTCCTCGTAGTACGCCGGTGCATAGCGCCGGTCCAATCCGCCCAATTCCTCGAGCAAGGCATGCGGCATGGCGATGGCGGCACCGGAGCAGTAGTCCATGTCGCGCAGATAGGCATAGCGCGGATCCTCGGGCGATTCGAAGCGGCCATAGCTCCAGGCGCTGCCGTCGGCGAACACCACGCCGCCGGATTCCTGCAGGCGCCCATCCGGATACAGCAACTGGCTGCCGACCAAGCCGGTGTCGGGGTGCTGGACAAAGGTGTCGATCAACGCATCGAGCCAGCCGGGTTGCGGCACGGTGTCGTTGTTGAGCAGTACCACGTAGTCGCCGCGCGCCTGCGCGATGCCTTCGTTGCAGGCGGCGATGAAGCCGCCATTCGCGGCGCGGCGGTGATAGCGCAGCCCTGGCACCTGCGCGAGGCTCGCCTCGGTGGCGTCGCTGCTGCCGTCGTCGATGACCAGGATCTCGCACGTCCGCAGCGGTGGATGCGCGGCCAGCGCGCGCAGGCAGGCCAGGGTGTGGCCGAAATGGTTGTAGACCGGGATGACGATGGAGACCTGGGGCGCGTCGCCATACGGCACCGCGAACACCGCGAACTCGGTGGCGGGCGGGAACCATAACGGCGCGCGGCGGGGCGGAGGCAGCGGCTGGGCATGCACGCGGATGCGCTGCCAGGTGGCGCGCCAGCCGCGCGTGCGCAGGCTGGCCAGGCTGCGCCGGATCAGGCCGATCGCGCGATTGAACAGATAACGCGCATCGGCCAGGGACATCGACATTCCGTTGGAACTCCAGCTTAAGCAAAGGACAGCGGTGAGCCGCAGCGCCGCCAGGGCTGCGCTAGACTCGCCGGAATTCATATTCTCGCATCCCTGTGCCACGACGCCACGATTACGACGATCCTGATAAGTACGAGGACGACGCCGACAACGAAGGACCGCGCTGGCAGCGCCGTTTGATCGTCTGGGGCCTGGCCGCATTGGCGCTGGCGTTGGGGTTCCTCATTCCCTACACGATGTATCTGAACCAGCAGGTCAGCCAGCGTTTCGGCGAGCTGCGCTGGCAGATCCCCACGCGGGTCTATGCGCGCCCGCTGGTGCTGTTCAGCGGCAAGGCGCTGGATGCGGCCACGCTGAAGACCGAGCTGGATGCGGCGTCCTACCGCGACGACGGCGTCGGCGCGGTGGTCGGCACCTATCGGCAGGAGGGCGGGCGCTTCACCGTGTCCAGCCGTGGCTACATCGACGTCGATGGACGGGTGCCGTCGCGGCGTATCGAGGTCGCCGTGTCCGGGGGGCGCGTGGCGCTGCTGCGCGATGCGGTAAGCCACAAGTCGTTGCGGGCGGCGCGGCTGGATCCCGCCCGGATCGCCACGCTTTATGGGCAGAAGCAGGAAGAGCGCCGGCTGGTACGGCTGGAAGAGGTTCCGGAGCTTCTGGTGACCGGCCTGCAGGCGGTCGAGGACCGTGATTTCAACCGCCACCACGGCATCGACCTGAGTGGCATGTTCCGCGCCGCCTGGGTGATGCTGCGATCGGGCGGGCATACCCGCCAGGGCGCGAGCACGCTGACCCAGCAGCTCGCGCGCAGCGGCCTGCTCGGCATCGGCAAAGAGCAGACCGTCACGCGCAAGTTCAACGAGATTCTCTACGCGCTGATCATGGAAGCGCGCTATGACAAGCGCACCATCCTGGAGGCCTATCTCAACCAGGTCTACCTGGGCCAGCGCGGCAGCCAGGCGATCCACGGGGTGGCGTCCGGCGCCGAGTTCTGGTTCGGGCGCGACCTGCACTCAATGACCACCGAGCAGGTGGCGTTGATGATCGGCCTGGTCAAGGGGCCGTCCTACTACGATCCCCGGCGCAATCCGGAGCGCGCGCTGGATCGGCGCAACTTCGTGCTGGGCAAGCTGCATGAGAGCGAGCTGATCGACGCCGCCGAGTACCAGCGTGCGCTGGCCGCCCCGCTGGGAGTGCCGGCGGCGCCGGGCCTGGCGGCTGCCAACCGCTTTCCTGCCTATGTGGATCTGGTACGGCGGCAACTGGCTCACGACTATCCCGAGAACGTGCTGCAAGGCGCCGGGATGAGTGTGTTGACCGGCATGTCGCCCTCGGCGCAGGCCTATGCCGAGGGCGCGGTGACGCGCACGCTCAAGTCGCTGGACGGAACCTCGAGCAAAGGCCGCAAGCGCCCGCCGTTGCAGACGGGGCTGGTGGTCACCGATGTACACAATGGCGACGTGCTGGCGGTGATCGGCGGGCGCAATGTCTCGCTGCCGGGCTTCAATCGCGCGGTCGAGGCACAGCGCCAGGTCGGTTCGCTGCTGAAGCCGTTCGTCTATCTGCTGGCGCTGGCCTCGCCGGATCGTTGGTCGCTGGCCAGCTGGGTCGAGGATTCACCGGTGACGGTGCAATTGGGGCGCGGCAAGACCTGGTCGCCGGGCAATTCGGACAACCGCAGCCACGGGACGGTGCGGCTGCTGGATGCACTGGCGCACTCCTACAACCAGGCCACGGTGCGGGTGGGCATGCAGGTCGGTCCGGAGCGGGTGGCTCAGTTAATCCACGTGCTGGCTGGGATCAAGGCCGAAAGCAACCCTTCGTTGATCCTGGGCGCCACCGACCAGAGTCCGTATGCGATAGCGCAGCTGTATCAGTTTCTGGCGTCCGGTGGCGAGATCCAGCCGCTGCACGCCGTGCGCGGCGTGCTCGATCCACAGGGCAAGTTGCTCAAGCGCTACGACAAGACCCCGGCACCGGCGCAGGAGGGCGATTCGGTCGCCGCCAACCTGATCGGGGTCGGCTTGCAGCAGGTGGTCAGCAGTGGTACCGGTCGACAGCTGCTCAACGAGGGTCTCGGCCGGCTGACGCCGGCCGGCAAGACCGGTACCAGCAACGATGGCCGCGATAGCTGGTATGCCGGCTACACCGGCGACCACCTGGCGGTGATCTGGATAGGTAACGACCAGAACGAGCAGACCGGCCTGTACGGTGCCACCGGTGCGATGCGGGTATGGTCGGGTATCTTCACGCGGCTGCCGAGCGCGCCGTTGCGGGTCAATGGCAAGGGCCTGGACTGGCAATGGCTGGAAGGTACCGGCGCGAACGCGACCGATGCTGGCTGCCCCGGCGCACGCCGGTTTCCCTTCGTGGTCGGGTTCGCCCCGGCTTACGTGGCATGCTCCGGGCTGGCGCCGTCCTCCGATCCTGCTGCCCAGGATGGCGACACCGGACGCGGTTGGCGCAGTTGGTTCGGCCTGGAAAAGAAGGAAGAGCCCGCTCCGCCGCCGCCGCCCACTCCGCCCGAGCGATAATCCTGGAATGAACCCGATGTCTTGTCTGCGCCTTGTCCTTGCTGTCGCTTCGCTCAGTTTGCTGCTGAGCGCCTGTGAAACCGCGCCGCCGCCGCTCCCCTCGGCGCCGCCGGTGGATACCACCCCGCCGGCACAGCGCCTGGCGGCGATCGAGACGGCGGCCGGCGTCGACGACACCGAGCTGTCGGTGCAGCCGCTGCGCGATCCGCAGGTGGACGATCTGCGCGACCTGGCCAAGCACAAGCGTGCGGCCGGCGATCTGGGCGCGGCCGCGACCGCGCTCGATCAAGCGCTGGAACTGGTGAATGGCGACCCCGGCGTACTCCAGGAGCGCGCCGAGGTGGCGTTGTTGCAGGCCGACTATCCCGGCGCCGAGCGTTTCGCCCAGCAGGCAGTGGAACTGGGTTCCAAGACCGGCCCGTTGTGCCGCCGCCATTGGGCCACGATCGAGCAGTCGCGGTTGGCGCGGGGCGAGAAGGAAAACGCGGCCTCCGCGCACACGCAGATCGCTGGCTGCACCGTGCCGGGCGTCAAGCGGTACTGAAGGCAGCGGGGATCAGGGCATTCG
Organism: Lysobacterales bacterium; assembly: GCA_015655035.1. Classification (GTDB taxonomy): domain Bacteria; phylum Pseudomonadota; class Gammaproteobacteria; order Xanthomonadales; family Xanthomonadaceae; genus JAATFS01. The sequence goes on from JAATFS010000115.1 coordinate 7,309, forward strand.
GGCCGCGAGGGGCGCAAGCACGCTGAGCGGTCGCCGCGCTGCTACGCATCACCGCTGCCTTGTTCCCGCATCCGGCCTCCTAATCCATGTCCTTATTAGCCGAAGCCTGCCGTGAGGCGCTCAGTGAAGGCGGCGCGCTGGCCTGCCAGTTGGAGTCCTTCGCGCCGCGCCCGGCACAGTTGCGGCTGACCGAGGCGATCGCCGAGGCTTTCGATCAGCGCGAGGTGCTGCTGGCCGAGGCCGGTACTGGCACCGGCAAGACCTACGCGTATCTGGTCCCGGCGCTGTTGTCCGGACTCAAGACCATTATTTCCACTGGCACGCGTGCGTTGCAGGACCAGCTCTACCATCGCGATCTGCCACGCGTGCGCGCCGCGCTTGGGGTGGGTTTGCGCAGCGCGCTGCTGAAGGGGCGCGCGAACTATCTGTGCAAATACCGGTTGCAGCAGGCGCGTGGCGAACCTCGTTTCGCCACGCCCGAACAGGTCTCGCAATTCCAGCGGGTGCTGGCCTGGAGTGGCCGTACCCGCTTCGGCGACATGGCCGAACTGGAAGCACTGCCGGACGATTCTCCGCTGCTGCCGCTGGTGACGTCCACCGTCGACAACTGCCTGGGCACCGAATGCCCGTTCTACGAGGAATGCTTCGTGGTGCAGGCGCGCCAACGCGCGCAGGCGGCCGACGTGGTGGTGGTCAATCATCACCTGTTGCTGGCCGACCTGGCGCTCAAGCAGGAGGGCTTCGGCGAGATATTGCCGGGGGCGCAGGCGTTCGTCATCGACGAGGCGCACCAGTTGCCGGAACTGGCGGCCAATTTCTTCGGCGAAAGCTTCGGCATGCGGCCTTGGCAAGAGTTGGCGCGCGACTGCCTGAGCGAATCCAGGCTGGTGGCCGGTGCGCAGGCCGCGTTGCAGGAGCCGGTGCGGGCGCTGGAGGAGGCGTTGCGCGAGCTGCGTGCCGGCATGGAGGGGTTGCCTCCACGCGGCACCCAATGGCGCGCCCTGGCCAAGCCGCAGGTGCGCGAAGGCTTTGATGCGGTGATGACGGCGCTGGCCCGGTTGGGCGAAACGCTGGTGCCACTGCGCCAGGCTTCGCCGGGTTTCGATGCCTGCTGGGCGCGTGCGCAGGAAGCGTTGAAACGCTTGTCGAGCTGGTTGGGCGAAGTGCCTGGCGCTGGCGAGCACGAGCTGCAATGGGAGATCGGCGGAACGGAAATGCCGATCACGCCGGAAGTGGCCGTGCCGGTCGCCGATTCGGACGTGTTCTGGTACGAGCTGAGCCCGCGCGGCTTCCGCTGCATGCGCACCCCCCTGGATGTGTCCGGCCCGTTGCGCGCGCACCGCGAAAAGACCCATGCAGCATGGATATTCACCTCGGCCACGTTGGCGATCGATGGCGATTTCGCACACATCGCGCTGCGCCTGGGGTTGGACGACCCGGCTACCTTGCTGCAACCCAGCCCGTTCGAATGGCAGCGCCAGGCGCTGTGCTACCTGCCGCCGGCACTGCCGGACCCGGCCGCGCGCGGCTATGGCACTGCCTTGATCGCCGCGGTAACGCCGGTGTTGCAGGCGTCCGAAGGCCGCGCGTTCTTGTTGTTCGCCTCGCACCGTGCCTTGCGCGAGGCGGCCGAGGCGCTGCGCGACGGACCATGGCCGTTGTTCGTGCAGGGCGAGGCGCCGCGCGCCACCTTGTTGCAGCGCTTCCGCGAATCCGGCAATGGCGTGCTGCTCGGCTCGGCCAGTTTCCGCGAAGGCGTGGACGTGGTCGGCGATGCGCTGAGCGTGGTGGTTATCGACAAGCTGCCGTTCGCCGCGCCGGACGATCCGGTGTACGAAGCGCGGCTGGATGCGATCCGCCGCGACGGCGGCAACCCGTTCCGCGACGAACAACTGCCGCAGGCGGTGATCGCGCTCAAGCAGGGCGTGGGCCGGCTGATCCGCAGCGAGCAAGACCGTGGCGTGCTGGTGTTGTGCGATCCACGGTTGTTGTCCAAGTCCTACGGCCGGGTATTCCTGGCCTCGCTGCCGCCGTTTGCGCGCACCCGCGAGATTGCCGACGTCCAGCGCTTCTTCGGTGGCCTGGACGCCGCAGCCATCAACGCGGGCATTTCCTGAGCTCCCTTCTCCTGCTTGCGGGACAAGGTGGCGCGAAGCGCCGGAAGAGGGGCTTCGGGCATCCTTGCCCGCCCGCGGGTGAAGCAACGTGCCGCCAAGAAGCCCACGCAGCCGGGCGATAACGTCTCGGTGGTAAGCTGCTGCGTTCGTTTCCTGGCCGCCGGCCCGCCTTTACGTCGATGAAACTCCTCGCTTTCGAAACCTCCACCGAAGCCTGCTCCGTGGCCGTGCATGTCGACGGAAACCTCCTGGAACGCTTCGAGCTGGCGCCGCGCCGGCATGCGGAACTGGCGCTGCCGTGGGCCGAGCAACTGCTGGCCGAAGCGGGCATTACCCGCAAGCAGCTGGATGCGGTGGCGGTGGGACGCGGACCGGGTGCGTTTACCGGCGTGCGGCTGGCGATCGGGCTGGCCCAGGGTATTGCCTTCGGTCTGGACGTGCCGGTGCTGGCGGTATCCACGTTGCAGGTACTGGCA
>JAATFS010000160.1 GCA_015655035.1 Lysobacterales bacterium
CATCGGGCAGGCGGTCAAGGACGCGGTATTCGGCACCAAGCGCCGCCAGGGCATGCTCGAAGCGATGGTCAAGCAGACCTCGCGCACGGTCGGCAACAAGATCGGGCAGCAGATCGTGCGCGGCATCTTCGGCGGCATCTTTGGCGGTCGCAAGTAAGTCGCCGCAGCTATCGCCCCGGACGGCAGTAGCGACGCCAGCCGTCGCGATGAAGCCGCTTCATCGCGACTGAACCCATGGTCGCGATCCGCCCAGGAACGGCAGATACCCGGGACGGGAATGCTCTAGCATCCCCGCCTCCACCTTTTCCTCGAACCTGATGAGCCGCTGGCGTCCTCCTGCCGAGAAAAGCACTGCCTTGATCACCCCGGAAGGCCATGCCCGCCTCAAGGCCGAGCTGGACGACCTGTGGCGGGCTCGCCGTCCCGAGGTGGTCAAGGCGCTGGCGGCGGCCGCCGCCGAGGGCGATCGCTCGGAGAACGCCGAGTACACCTATCGTAAAAAGCAGCTGGGCGAGATCGACCGGCGCGTGCGCTACCTCAGCAAGCGGCTCGAAGCCTTGCGCGTGGTGGACGCCGCGCCGTCTGATTTGGACGCCGTGTTCTTCGGCGCGCGGGTGGAACTGGAAGACGCCGACAGTGGCGACATCGTGCGCTATCGCATCGTCGGTCCCGACGAGACCGATGCGGCGCGGGGCTGGATCAGCATCGATTCGCCGTTGGCGCGAGCGCTGCTGAAGAAACGCATCGACGACGAACTGGAAGTCGACCTGCCTGGAGGACGCCGGGCATTCACGCTGGTCGGTGTCGACTACACCAGCGGCTGAAAGCCCGCTGTGGCAATGCACCAGCGCAATCATCTTGGCAACTTGCCCCGCAGATGACATCTACCTGCATGAACTGCCGGCGAGAAGCCTGCAGCCCGCCCCCGCATCGTGCGGAACCATCCGCACTCCGCACAGGTCGTATCCGGTCGATAATCCCTTACCCCTTCCGAGGATTCATCCATGGGCAGCTGGACCACACTCGACACCCCGCACGGCCAGGTCGCCGCCTGGCATGCCACGCCGACCGGGGCGCCTAGCGGCGGCCTGATCGTCATCCAGGAGATCTTCGGCGCCAATGAACATATCCGCGACGTGGCCGAAGGCTTTGCCGCGCAAGGCTACGAGGTGCTGGCCCCGGCGTTTTTCGACCTGGTCGAGAAAGACGTGCAATTGCCCTACGACCCGGAAGGCGTCAAGCGCGGTCTTGAGCTGGTCGGCGCACTCGGGGTCGACAAGGCCCTGGACATCGTGAAGGCCGCCGCCACGCGGCTGTCGCCAGCCGGCAAGGTGGGCACGGTCGGCTACTGCTGGGGCGGCAGCATCGCGCTGCTGTCGGCGCTGCGCCTGGGCCTGCCTTCGGTGAGCTACTACGGCGCCCGCAACACCCAATTCCTCGACGAAACGCCCAAGGCCGCGGTGATGTTCCACTTCGGCGAGCAGGACAAGAGCATCCCGCCGGAAGCAATACAGCAACACCGCGACAAGCTGCCGCAGATGGAAACCTTCGTGTATCCGGCCGACCATGGCTTCAACCGCGATGTCGGCCACAGCTACGCGCCGGACAGCGCCCAACTGGCGCTGGAACGCACCCTCGGCTTTTTCACGGCTCAACTGCGATGAGCGACTTCGAACTCGACCCGCGCCTGGCCGCCGACAGCGTCTTCATCGCCGACGGCCCGCTGTCGCAGGTCCGGATGATGGACGACGCCCGCTTCCCCTGGCTGCTGCTGGTTCCACGAGTAAAGGATGCCAGCGAATGGATCGACCTCGATGGTGGCCAGCAGCGCCTGCTGCTGGCGGAAATCAACCAGTTATCGCAGATGCTGCGCGCCGAGCCCGGCGTAGGCAAGCTCAACATCGGCGCCCTTGGCAACATCGTGCGCCAGTTGCATGTGCACCTGCTGGGACGCCACGAGGGCGACGCGGCCTGGCCCGGACCGGTGTGGGGCAGCGGCCCGGCGCAACGCTTCGAACCCGATGCACTGAGCCAACGTGTCGCACAGTGGGCACAGCGGCTACGATAGGCACCCGCTTACACACGCTCCCCGCATGAAATCCAACGTCGTCGCCGCGCTCATCCTGATTCTCGTAGGCCTGCTGTTCCTGGCCAATAACCTCGGCTGGACCAACCTGAGCATCGGCCGGCTCCTCGCCACATGGTGGCCGGCACTGCTGGTGGCCTGTGGCGTCGGCATGCTGTTCGGGCGCAAGTAGCCCGCACGGCAAGATGGGGGATTCGTAACAGCCGGACTCCGCTCTGGCGAATCCCCGATCCGGACCTTATGTCCTGGGCAACGTGACGCCGGTCTGGCCCTGGTACTTGCCGCCACGGTCGCGATACGAGGTCTCGCAGACTTCGTCGGACTGGAAGAACAACATCTGCGCCACGCCTTCGTTGGCATAGATGCGCGCGGGCAGTGGCGTGGTGTTGCTGAACTCCAGGGTCACGTGCCCTTCCCATTCCGGCTCCAGCGGCGTCACGTTGACGATGATGCCGCAGCGCGCGTAGGTGCTCTTGCCCAGGCATACCACCAGCGTATCGCGCGGGATGCGGAAGTACTCGACCGTACGCGCCAGCGCGAAGCTATTGGGCGGAATGATGCACACGTCCGCCTCGATATCGACGAAGCTGCCGCTATCGAAATGCTTGGGATCGACAATGGTCGAGTTGATGTTGGTGAACACCTTGAACTCGCGCGAGCAGCGCACGTCGTAGCCGTAGCTGGACGTGCCATAGCTGACGATGCGCTGGCCGGCGGCGTCCAGCTTGATCTGGCCAGGCTCGAACGGCTCGATCATGCCGTGCTGCTCTGCCATGCGCTGGATCCAGCGGTCGCTCTTGATGCTCATTCGGTAATCCTTGAGGGGTATGAAATAGACGGGCGGCGGCGTGCGCCTGCGCGGGCGGCGATTCTACCCTGGCCGCCCACGCCAGGCCCGCGCCAGCTCGGGGTCAGGTCAGCGTCGCCGAGATCGGAATGCTGGCGCGCGGGCGCTTGGCCAGTTCCTCTGCCAGCCGGGTTGCGGCGGCCAGGTAGGCCTTGCCCGCAGCCGAGTCCGGCGCCGCCGCCATGATCGGCTGCCCGGCGTCGCCCTGCTCGCGGATACCGATCTCCAGCGGCAACGAGCCCAGCAACGGCACGCCGTACTGCTGCGCCATGCGCTGCCCGCCACCCTCGCCGAACAGATGCTCGGCATGGCCGCAGTTGGAGCAGATGTGCACCGCCATGTTCTCGACGATACCCAGCACCGGCACCTCGACCTTCTCGAACATCTTCAGCGCCTTGCGCGCATCCAGCGTGGCGATGTCCTGCGGAGTGGTGACGATCACCGCACCGGCCACCGGGATCTTCTGCGACAAGGTCAACTGGATGTCGCCGGTGCCTGGCGGCAGATCGACCAGCAGGTAGTCCAGGTCACCCCACAGGGTGTCGCTGAACAACTGGGTCAGCGCCGACGTCGCCATCGGACCGCGCCAGATCATCGGGGTATCCGGATCGATCAGGAAACCGATCGACATCGCCTCGATCCCGAATGCACGCAAGGGCTCGATCGACTTGTTGTCCGGACTGTCGGGCCTACCGCTCAGGCCCAGCATCGCCGGGACACTGGGACCATAGATATCGGCATCGAGCACGCCTACCCGCGCACCCAATTGGTGCAAGGCCAGCGCCAGATTGACCGCAGTGGTTGACTTGCCCACTCCGCCCTTGCCGGATCCCACGGCGATGACATTGCGGATGCGGGGATGGGGGGAAAGGCTGCCTTGCGGCCGGTGGGCGACGGTTTTCATGCCGCTATTGTGGTGGAGACGTGCGAATTTTCCCAATGCGGGG
>JAATFS010000004.1 GCA_015655035.1 Lysobacterales bacterium
ACGGGTGAATGGTTCACGGGTGCAAGTGGGCGGGCGCAGCTGGATGGATCCGGCGCGTGCGCCGCTGACCGCGATCCTGGATATGGATCGCCATCGCGGCGATGGCAGCGCATATGTGGAGGCCGATCCGGCTGATCTAGGCGCATGGTCGTCCGTGCTGCGGTTCGCAGGGATCAAGCTGGTGTCCGGCCAGGGGCGCCTGCGTGGTTGGGCGCAATTGCGGGCCAACCGCATTGCCGCGCTCAGCGTCGATACCGATCTGCGGCAGTTGCGTTTGCAGGGCGCGCCCTGGCCCGGGCAAACGGTTGGCCCGACGTTGAGCTGGGCGCGGCTGCAGGCCCGGGCGCGGTGGAAGAGCATCGACGGCGGCTGGCGGGTGGATGCGCCATTGCTGCGAATCGGCGATGGCGCGAGGCCGCAGGTCCTGGACGGGCTCGGCGTGGCCGGAGGGCGGCGCTATGCGGTGGCCGCCGAGCATCTGGACGTATCCGGCCTGATTGCGTTGGCGGCGCTGACCGATCGCCTCGATCCTGGACTGCGGCGCTGGCTGCATCGCGCACGTCCGCAGCTGAAGTTGTCGCAGTTGCGGGTGTCCGGAACCACCGGCGGCGCGGTGTACGCACAGGGGCGCCTGGCCGGATTGGCGTTCCTGCCGGTCGGCAACGCGCCGGGGCTCAGCGGTTTGCAAGGGCGGTTCGATGGCGACGCGCAGGGCGTGCAACTGCAGCTGACACCCTCGGCAACGATGCGCCTGGATTGGCCCACCGGCTTCGGCGTGGCGCACGAGGTGCAATTGGCCGGGCGCATCGTCGGCTGGCGCGAAGGCCCGGGCTGGCAGGTCGCGACCCCGGCGCTACGGCTACAGGCCAAGGACTATGCTGCCGACATACGTGGCGGGCTATGGTTCCAAAACGATGGCACGCGCCCACGGATCTCGCTAGCGGCCAGGCTGGACGACGCGGCGCTACCGGTGGCCCGCAAGTTCTGGGTCCACTCCAAGATGAGCAAGGCGGCCACCGACTGGCTGGACATGGCGCTGGCCGGTGGCGTGCTGACGGGGGGGGGCGCCCTGGTCAGCGGCGATCTCGACGACTGGCCGTTCGACCAGCAAGATGGTCGTTTCGAGGCGGGCGTGCATGTGCGCGACGGCGTGATCCGGTTCCAGCGCGAATGGCCAGCAATGGAGAAGGTCGATGCGCAAGTGGCCTTCCTCGGCAATGGTTTCTCGGTACGCGGCAGCGGCGACCTGGCCGGGGTGGCGGTGGACGACCTGCAGGCAGGCGTGGCCGATTTCGCCACGTCGCCGCTGTACGTGCGCGCCGACAGCCACAGCCACGCCGATCGTCTGCTGGCGATGCTGCGCAAGAGTCCGCTGCAGCGGCGCTATGCCGATACCTTGGACAATCTTTCCGTCTCCGGTGCCACCCAGGCGACGTTCGATCTGTCGTTGCCGTTGCGTGCCGGCACCGGCCCGCGCCATCTGCGCGGCGAAGTCATGCTGGACGATGCGAAGCTGGCCGATTCGCGCTGGGATCTGGCGCTCGACGACGTCAATGGCACGGCCAGCTACAGCGATAGTGGCTTCGATGCGGAAGGCCTTTCGGTACGTCATCGCGGCCGCGACGGTACCTTGTCGCTGCGTGCTGGCAGTGCTGTCGGCGACCCTGCGCAGGCATTCGAGGCACGCTTCCAGTCGGCGCTGGACGTCAAGGAACTGTTCGATCGCGCGCCGCAGATGAAATGGCTGCAACCGTATGTACATGGCAATTCGCCATGGCAAGTCGCGGTGGATCTGCCGGTGGTCGCGCCGGGGCAACCCGAGCAGCCTACCCGTCTGACGCTGGACTCGGACCTGATCGGCACCACGCTCGACCTGCCGGCGCCACTGGACAAGCCGGCCGGGCGGCCGCTGGCCACGCGCGTGGGCGTGGCGCTCCCGATGGGCAGCGGCGATATCGACGTGTCGTTCGGGAAACTGGTGGCGATCAAGGCCAACAACCAGGGCAACCAGACCGGCGTGCGCGTGTTGATGGGCAGCGATACGGTGCGTGAGCGGCCGCCCACGCATGGCCTGGTGGTGACCGGGCGCACCCCATCGCTGGATGCCATCGACTGGATCGGGTTGGCGCGCGGTGCTGCCGGATCGGCGGATCCCGCGCCGCCGGCATTGCCGGGGCAGCAGGTGCCGGCGGCACCCGCCAGCAGCGATGCGCTGCCGCTACTGGGCATCGATGTGCAGGCCGATCGTCTGTTGATGCTGGGCGGCGCCTTCCCGCAGACGCGGCTGCGCCTGGTGCCGGCCGGGAACGCGTTGACGGTGACCTTGGCCGGACGGTCGCTGGTGGGCCAGCTGAGCGTGCCCAGCGCAGAAGGCGCTACCGTCAGCGGCAAGCTCAAGACCGTGCACTGGCAGGCGGTGATGGCGCCAGCGCCAGTGCCGACCGATCCGTTGGCCGGGGCGTTGCCGGAGCCGGCACGACAGGCGGTGGCCGAGTTCGACCCGGCCTCGATCCCGCCATTGGCGCTGGAGATCGACGACCTCCAATTCGGCCAGATCAAGCTGGGCAACGCGTTGTTGCGCACGCGTCAACTCACCGACGGCATGCAGGTGGAGCAGTTGCAACTGCGCTCGGCCGACCAGAAGATCGGGCTGGCCGGCGCCTGGCGCGGCAAGGGCAGCAGCGCCAGTACCCGTTTCTCGGCACGCGTGGACAGCCAGAACCTGGGCGCATTGCTGCAAGCATTGGCATTCAATGGACAGTTGCGTGGCGGCCAGGGCCTGGTCGAAATCAATGCCGGTTGGCAAGGTTCGCCTACCAATTTCCAGTTGCCCTCGTTGGAGGGGGACCTGACCTTGGATGCGCACAATGGCCAGTTGCTGGAAGTGGAGCCAGGGGCCGGACGGGTATTGGGGCTGCTGAGCATTGCCCAGTTGCCCCGGCGGCTGATGCTGGATTTCCGCGATTTCTTCTCCAAGGGCCTGGCTTTCAACCGCATGAATGGCCAGGTGCAATTCGGTGCGGGCCTGGCGCGCATCGATATGCTGAAGATCGAGGGGCCGGCAGCGGACATCGCGATCCACGGCCAGGCAGACCTGCGCCAGCAGACCTTCGATCAAACCGTGGACGTCAACCCGAAAAGCGGCAATCTGTTGACCGTGGTCGGTGCCGTTGCCGGCGGCCCGGTGGGGGCGGCGGTTGGCGCGGCGGCAAACGCAGTACTGGCCAAGCCCTTGGGCGAGATCGGCGCCAAGACCTATCACGTCACCGGCCCTTGGAAAGATCCCAAGGTGGATGTGGTCGATCGCACCGAGACCCGTCAGCCATCGCGCGCCGAAGGCAAGCCCGAGGACGGTGGCTGAGCGAGCTGGCGACACCGTAGCGAAGGTCGTCTGAATTCGCTCGTTCGGCCTGCATTGCAGCGAGCGACTTGTGCGGGTGCGCGCACAGCCCCATCCTGACGGGATGACAGACAACACCCTCACCCTGGCCGAATCCCGGCTACTGCTTCCCGCTGGCCTCGATGCCGGCCAACTCGACCGCACCTTCGGTACCTTGCTCGGTCCCGGCATCGATTTCGGCGACCTGTATTTCCAGCATTCGCGCCGCGAGAGCTGGAGCGTGGAGGATGGCATCGTCAAGGATGGCGCCCACTCCATCGAACAGGGCGTGGGCGTGCGCGCGATCTCCGGTGAAAAGACCGGCTTCGCCTATTCCGACGACATCCACCGCGATGCGCTGCTGGCCGCGGCGCATTCGGCGCGCGCGATCTCGCGCGAGGGTGGGGCGCAATCCTCGCGTTCGCTGGTGCGCGGTCAAGGGCGCGCGCTGTACCCGGCAACCGATCCGGTGGACGGCATGGAGAACGCGGCCAAGGTCGAGGTGCTGCGACGCCTGGACCACTATTTGCGCGCCGCCGATCCGCGCGTGCAGCAGGTGATGGTCGGCCTGTCCGGCGGGGTCGACACGGTGCTGATCGCGCGCAGCGACGGCGTGCTCGCCGCCGACGTGCGGCCGCTGGTGCGGATCAACGTGCAGGTGATCGTCGAACACAACGGCCGTCGCGAATCCGGCTATGCCGGTGGTGGCGGCCGCTATGGCTACGAGACCTTGTTCGCCGACGGCCGGCCGGAGGCATTCGCGCGTGAGGCGCTGCGCCAGGCCTTGGTGAACCTGGAGGCGATTTCTGCGCCTGCGGGGGTGATGCCGGTGGTGCTGGGCCCGGGCTGGCCCGGCGTGCTGCTGCACGAAGCGGTCGGGCATGGCCTGGAAGGCGATTTCAACCGCAAGGGCACCAGTGTCTACGCTGGGCGCATCGGCCAGCGCGTGGCTTCGCCGGGCGTGACCATCGTCGATGACGGCACCCTGGACGGACGTCGCGGCTCGCTCAACATCGACGACGAAGGCACGCCCAGCCAGTGCACTACGCTGATCGAGGACGGCGTCCTGGTGGGCTTCATGCAGGACACGCTCAATGCCCGGCTGATGGGCGTGGCACCGACGGGAAACGGCCGGCGCGAATCATTCGCGCACCTGACCATGCCGCGCATGACCAACACCTACATGCGCGCCGGCCAGCACGATCCGGAGGAGATGATCCGTTCGGTGAAAAAGGGCTTGTACGCCGTGAACTTCGGTGGCGGGCAGGTCGATATCACCAGCGGCAAGTACGTGTTCTCGGCGACCGAGGCCTATCTGATCGAAGACGGCAAGATCACCGCGCCGGTGAAGGGCGCCACGCTGATCGGCAGCGGCCCGGAAACCATGCAGAAAGTGCGCATGATCGGCAACGACCTGGCATTGGACGAAGGCGTCGGCGTTTGCGGCAAGGATGGCCAGAGCGTGCCGGTGGGCGTCGGCCAGCCGTCGTTGCTGATCGAAGGCCTGACCGTTGGCGGCACGCAGGCCTGAGATGTCGGGATTGTCGCGGAATCGGGGAACAATGAAAGCCGCCGCGTGTCGACGTGGCGGCTGCGATTCCTTATTCCGCGTCGTCTTCCGCGTCTTCGGCCGCAGGCGACTGCGCCAGCAGCAGTTCGCGCAGCAGCGCATAGATCTCGCGGTACGCGCGCGGCGGCTTGTTGCGCAGCTTTTCTTCCTTCGCGTTGCGGATCAGCTGGCGCAGGTGCTGGCGGTCGGCGTCGGGATGCTCGGCCAGCAATTCGGCCAGCGCGGCATCGCCCTCGGCGACCAGGCGGTCGCGCCAGTCCTCCACCCGGTGCATCGCCGCCACTTCGCGGCGCGCGGTCTCGCTGTTGGCGTCCAGCGCATCGCGCAGGGCCTCGAGCGTCTGGTCGTCCTCGCGGCGCATCTGCTTGGCCAGGAACGCCAGCTGCCGCTTGTGCGCGATGTGGGCGGTGATGCGCTTGGTGTCGGCAATGTGCGGCAGCAGCGACTCGGGCACCGGCAGCTTGGCCAACTGCGCCGGGGTCAGCGCTACCAGCTTCTCGCCCAGCGCCAGCACTTCCAGCGCTTCGCGCCGCTGCTGGCTGCGGCTGGTACCCAGGAATTGACCGGTTTCTTCGTCGCGTCCGCGCATCGTCCATCCAAATCTAAATTTATCGCCCTGCGTCGCGCCGGGCAGTGATACACACAGGATAAAGCATTGAACGTGATTCCCTCTGAAATCCAGACCACCGACCATAGCCAGCACCGGCTCGATGCGCTGACCGATATTTCCCAGCGCCTGTTGCAGCGCGCCCGCGAACTGGGCGCGACCCAGGCCGAGGTCAGCTGCAGCGAGGAGCAGGGACTGGACGTGAACGTGCGCCTGGGCGAGGTGGAAACGGTCGAGTCCACCCGTGATCGCGGAATTGCCGTGACCGTGTACTTCGGTAAGCGCAAGGGCAGTGCCAGTACCGCCGACCTGCACGATTCAAGCCTGGAGGCGACCGTGGCCCAGGCCTGCGCGATTGCTCGCTATACCGAGGACGATGCCGCCTCCGGGCTGGCCGATCCCGAGTTGATGGCCCGTGAATTCCCGGACCTGGACAGCTGGCATCCGTGGACGCTTGGCGCCGATGAGGCGGTGGACCTGGCGCTGGCCTGCGAAGCGGCCGGCCGCGATGCCGATTCGCGCATCAGCAATTCAGACGGTGCCTCGGTCGGCACCAGCCAGAGCTTGTCGGTCTATGCCAATTCGCATGGATTCATCGGCCGCGAGCGCGGCAGCCACCATTCCATTGGCTGTGCACTGATCGCCGGTCAGGGCGAGGGCATGCAGCGCGATGGTTGGTATAGCAGCGCACTGGCGCGCGAGGATTTGCAGGCAGTCGCAGCCATTGGCCGGCGCGCCGCCGAGCGTACCGTGGCGCGGCTGCAACCGCGCTCGCTGCCCACCGGCCAGCTGCCGGTGCTGTTCTCACCGGAAGTGGCGCGCTCGTTGATCGGGCACTTGCTGGGGGCCGTGTCGGGCGGGGCGCTGTACCGGCGCGCCAGCTTCCTTGTCGATAGCGTAGGGACCCAACTGCTGCCTGAGTGGTTTGCGATCGAGGAATTGCCGCACCTGCGGCGCGGCCTGCGCTCGGCCGCTTTCGATGGCGAAGGCGTGGCCACCCGGCGTTCGGCCCTGGTCGAGGAGGGAGTGCTGCAGCGCTACGTGCTGGGCAGCTATTCGGCGCGCAAGCTCGGCCTGCACACCACCGCCAATGCCGGTGGCGTGCACAACCTGCAGGTAGCCGCCAATGCCGGCGACCTGGCCTCGCTGGTGGCGGGAATGTCGAGAGGCCTGCTGGTGACAGAACTGATGGGCAATGGTGTCAACGCCGTCACTGGCGATTATTCGCGCGGGGCGGGGGGGTTCTGGGTCGAGAACGGCGCCATCGCCTATCCGGTGGATGGAGTGACCATTGCGGGGAATCTGCGCGATATGTTCCGCAACATCCAGGCGGTCGGCGACGACGTCGATGTGCGGTCGCACGTCCGCATCGGCTCGGTGCTGCTGGGCGAGATGACGATCGCTGGCGATCATTGACTTTTGGCACGCTTGACACTCTATGGAGCCGGCTCGACAGTGTCCGCGGATGCCGCACGTGCCTGGTGTGGACCATGATCAAGGACAGCCGCCATGAGTGAATTCGAAAGTATCGCCACCCCGCCGCCGCCGCTTGTCGGGGTACCTTCGCCAGAAGAGCGGCAGTGGGCGCTGTTTGCTCATCTGTCCAGTCTGTCCGGGTTGTTCACCGGCGGTGTTGGCAGCATCGTCGGGCCGCTGGTGATCTGGTTGATCAAGAAGGACACGATGCCGTTCGTGGAAGATCAGGGCAAGGAAGCGCTGAATTTCAACATCACGTTGTTGATTGCCGGGATCGTACTGGCGGTCTTGACCCTGGTCACGTTCGGTCTCGGTTTGGTGGTGACGGGGCCGCTTCTGCTGATCCTGGTCGTGGCTTGGCTGGCGTTGACGATTGTTGCCACGATCAAGGCCGGCAATGGCGAGAGCTATCGTTATCCGTTGACGTTGCGGTTGATCAAGTAGGGACGGGTGTGCCGCCTGTTGGGATGATTTGGAGCTGTTGCAAAGTCAACCTCAAAGGCTTCGCGCCTGCGGCGCGAGTCACTTTTGCTTGCCAAAAGTAACCAAAAGCGCCTCCGCCGGGCGCGAATCGGTGCGATGAAGCCGCACCGGTCCGCGCCGCCCATGGATACGCGGCGCGCTTTGATTAAGCGCGTTCCGACCGAGGCAGGAGGGCGAGTCGTAAAATGCCGATAGCCCTTCAGGCATAGGCTTGTGACGTTGTCGCTCGCAGGGCGAGGGATCAGTGCAGGCGATCGACGGCCAGCTGTGCCAGTATCGCCAGCGCATCGGCACGCGGACCATATGCCTCCAGGCTGGTGTGCATCGACGTCGCCAGCTCGGTCAGTTTGGCCTTGGCGCCGTCCATGCCCAGCAGCGCGGGGTAGGTGGACTTGGCCTGGGTGATGTCCTTGCCTGCGGTCTTTCCTAGCTGCTCGGAGCAGGCTTCCACATCTAAGATGTCGTCGCGTACCTGGAAGGCCAGGCCCAGGGCGGTGGCAAAGGTGTCCAGTTGGGCCAGTTCGCGCGCATCGGCGCCGCCGGCAAGCGCGCCCAGACGTACGCTGGCGCGTATCAATGCGCCGGTTTTCAGCGCATGCATGCGCTGCAAGTCTTCCAGCGGCTGGATCGTGCCGGTGGCGTCGATGTCCAGCGCCTGGCCGCCGCACATGCCGGCTGCGCCGGAGGCCTGCGCCAGTGTCTGTAGCCATTGCACGCGCAATCCCGCATCGGCGCCGGGGGCCGATGCCAGTCGCTCGAACGCCAGTGTCTGCAACGCATCGCCAGCCAGGATCGCAGTGGCTTCGTCGAAGGCGATGTGCACGGTCGGCTGGCCGCGACGCAGGGCGTCGTTGTCCATCGCCGGCAGGTCGTCGTGCACCAGCGAATAGGCGTGGATCAGTTCCACCGCCAGCGCCGGCGCATGCAGTAGCGCTTCGTCGGCAGCGAACAGCGCGCCGCTGGCGTAGACCAGCAGCGGGCGCATGCGCTTGCCGCCGCCCAAGGTGGCGTGGCGCATCGCTGCGTGCAGTCGTTGCGGGGCGCTGTCGGCGGCGGGGAGGCTATGCTCGAGGCCGCTTTCCACCTGCGCGCGCCAGCGCGCGAACATCGCGTCAGCCGCCATTGGCCGGCGGTGCGTCGAAGGGTTCGGCGGTCTCTGGCCGGGCCGGATCGCTGAGCAGACGCACGCGCAGTTCGGCCTGCTCCAGCGCCAGCTGGCACTCGCGGTAGAGGCCGACGCCGCGCTCGT
This sequence comes from Lysobacterales bacterium, assembly GCA_015655035.1. GTDB lineage: Bacteria > Pseudomonadota > Gammaproteobacteria > Xanthomonadales > Xanthomonadaceae > JAATFS01. The sequence goes on from JAATFS010000004.1 coordinate 8,765, forward strand.
AGGCGCTGAGCGACTGCTCCAGACTCATGTCGCCAGCTTCCATCTTGCCCACCAGTTGCTCCAGCTCTTCGAGTGATTGCTCGAAGCGGGCGACGGGGGAGGTTTCGTTGGGGGACTTCTTTGCCATCGGAGAAGTGTGCGGGCCGCAGCCGGAGCGGTCAATTCGGCTGTGCGTCGGCAACGCGGCGCAATTGTGCCGAATGCCGGTTCAGCCATTGCGACAGCGTTGCGGAAACGATGTCCGCGCCGATTGCCAGTACCGTGGAGCCGTCGGACAGCAGCGGCAGGGTTTCACGCTGCCAGGGCGCGATGGCAGCGTCCTGCAGCACATGCTTGACCCGGTGCGAGTGGCTGCGGCCGGGCAGGACGATGCGTTCACCGCCTTGGCGCAGGTGCACCCGCAGCGGCACGTCGAACGCCAGGCCTTCGCTGCCGAGCAACTGCAATTGGCTGCCGTCCGGCAGCGTCAGCGGCGCGCGTCCGTCCCATTGCGCCTGCCAGCCCTCGGGCCACGGCGGTGTGGAGCGACGCAGGTGCAATTGCTGGCGCCAGCGGCGGATCTGCATGCCTTGCCAGGCGAAGCAGGCGTCGCGATCGCTGTCGAGGTGGCGGACTTCCTGCTCGATCACGGCGACCCCCTGTGCGGGTAGCGGTGGCGCGGCATGGGCGTCGGTCCAGTGCCGCAGCAGCCGCGCGCGCCGTGCCGGCGAGTGCGTACGCAGCCATGCCAGGTCGAGTGCGCCATCGCGTGGCAGGGCGGATAGCAATTCGGTGTCCTGGGCCGCCAGCAGGTCGCTGGCCTCGGCGCTGAGCGCGGCGCTGCGCGCCAGGGCGGCGTCGGCCTGCGGCCAGCGACTGCGCAGCAGCGGCAATACCTGCAGGCGCAGGAAGTTGCGGTCGTGGCGGGAGTCGGCGTTGCTGGGATCGTCGATCCACGCAAGCGCGTGGCGTTGTGCATAGGCCAGCAGCAGCGCACGCGGCAACGCCAGCAGCGGGCGCCAAAGCGTGCCGGCTGCGAAGGCGCGCTGCGCGCGCATCGCGGCCAGCCCGTCGGTGCCGGATGCGCGCAGCGCCCGCAGCAGGAAGGTCTCGGCCTGGTCGTCGCGATGATGTGCCAGCGCCAGCCATTGGCCCGCTTGCAACTGCTGCGCAAATGCGCGGCGGCGGACCGCACGCGCGGCACCTTCCAGGCCCAGGCCGCTGTCGGCCGGGATTTCCACGTGCACGATCCGCAAGGCAACGCCTAGCCGGTCACAGGTGGCCTGGCAATGTGCTGCCCAGTCGTCGGCCGCAGGATGCAGGCCGTGATGGATGTGTACCGCGCTCAGTCCGGCACGGCGATAGTCGGGCAGTTGGGCGAACGCGTGCAGCAGTGTGGTGGAATCCACGCCGCCGCTGTAGCCGACCAGCACCGGGCCCGGCGAAAGCGCCGGCAAGGCGGCAACTACCGGCTCTTGTGCGTTCATCGACGTCCAACC
>JAATFS010000321.1 GCA_015655035.1 Lysobacterales bacterium
AAGTAGTACCACAGCCACAGGTCGGTGCTCAGCTCGGAATTGTCCCAGGCGTAACCGCCGACGTCGTAGCGCCAGACGTGGCGGTCGCCGTCGTAACTGTGCATGACGTCGCCGTAATCCCAGAAACCGTACCAGCGGCGCTGCTGCACCTCCTGCCGGTAGAAATGGAAGTACCACGCCAACTGTGCTTCCAGTTCGCGGGCCGGCTCGCTGCGCGGCGGCTGCGGCGTCCACTGCGGCCCGAACGCGCCAGCGGCGTGCAAATAGGCGGGACTGGCCAGCAGCTGCGGCGGCTCGGCGATGCGTTCGGCGATGCGCAGCAACTGCGCGACCGGCGGCGTGGCGTCGAGGAACTGCAATTGCAGTTCACTGGTACGGGCCACGCCCAGCGGTGTGCCGAAGCCGGGTTCGTAGTCTTCGTAGGTGATGTCCAGTGCTTCGCGCTGGCGGGTGAAATCCTCCTGCCCTGCGCCATCGTGATAGAACCGCAGATCCATCGGCGCTGCCTGCGGCGCCCACAGCCATAGCGTCACCTGGGCTTGGTCGGTGTGTGCATTCTCTATGTCGAGCTGGCCGGGATAGCTCTGCCAGAAATTGCGGATACCGAATGCCACGCCGCCTTGCGGAGTGCCGATATAGCCGGTGCCGGCCGCGCGCGCGCCGCTGGCCGCATGCACCCAGCCCTGGCCTGCGGCGGTGCGCTTTTCGATCGAGAAGCCATCCGGGTGCGCCTGCACCAGGCGATAGCTGCCGAACGCGGGCACGTAGTGCAGGCGCTGCGCCACCACCGGCGGAAATTGTTCCAGTGGCGGCGTCGCGCGGCCGTCGATCTGGGCCTGGGTGATGGCGCTGCCAGGATCGCGGCGCAGGCCGGTCAGCCCGCGCACCGCCTCGGCGAACACCCCGCCGTCGGCGCCGACGAAGCGCACATGCCGATCATGCAGCGGCGCGTGCAACGGCGTGGCAAAACGCAGGCCGATGCCCTTGATGAATTCCCGGTTCTCGTCGGCATCGTAGACCAGCGTGTGCATGATCCGCAGCGATGACGAACCGGCGTAGAAGTACAGCCGCAACACGAACGGCAAGCGAGCCTGGCCATCGTCGGCGCGATGGCTGCCGCGAATCGCCACCACCGCGCGCTGCGGGCCGGATTGCTCGATCTCCACGCGTTCGGTATGGCCGCGATAGTCGCGTATCCGTACCTGTTCGGCATCCGGATCGCCCTGGATCTGCAACAGCAGGTGGCCATCGGACAACGCCGGCTGGCCGTTGCGCTGGACCTCGCGCAGGATCCGATCGCCCTGGCGCGGAATGGTCACGCGCAGGCTGCCAGTATCGACCAGCACCGCGTCGCCGCGCTCGCCCAGCGTGATCTTCGCCACGCCCTTGGGCGGATGCGCGGCCGCAGCGCGTACCGGTGCCAGGGTGTAGTCGCTGGACACCCCGGCCAGCGGCGGCGCCAGCGCGTGCGCGCTCCATTTCAGCGAGCCGTCGGGCCAATGCGCCAGCGACCAGCTCTGCACCGGCACGCGCTTGCCGTGGGCATCGTGCAACTCGAACCCGGCATCGGCCGCCACTCGCCCCTGCGGCCAGGGCGTGCCCCAGGTTACGCCCTCGAACGATGCCGGGGCGTGCCCGGGAAGCCAGCGCAGTGGCGCACTGCCATCAGCCGGCAATGGCGCGGCCGACCCGTCGGCAGCGCTGCTCCTCGCCGCCCCGGACTCGACCGGGGCGGCCCAGGCCGGACGCGACAGCAGCGGTCCCGCGCCGGCCAGCAGGCCCAGGCCTTGCAGGAAGCCTCGGCGACCGATAGCGCCGCTCATGCGCGAGCGCCTTCGCCGCTACGACGACAGAGCGGTCCCATGCCACCGCGCAAGCGAATGCGCTTCTGCTCAACTGTCATTGCCGCTGCACCCATCAATAGCGGTATTCCACGCTCACGCCCAGCGTGCGCGGCTCGCCGAGCGCACCGTAGACCTCACTACCGCCGCCGCGCAAGGTCCTGAAGTAGTGCTTGTCCAGCACGTTCTTGACCCATACCGACGCGCTCCAGGCATGGCCGTTGCCCCGTTCGCCGTCGAGACCTGCATTGAACGACAGCAGCCCATAGCCCGGGACGCGGGTCAGCACCGAATTGTCCAGCGTCGAATTGAACCAGCTGCGATAGGAATAGCGGCCACTGACAAACGCGTTCCAGCCATTGGCCAGCTGCCAGCCGTAGCGGGCGCGCACGTTGTAGGTCCACTTCGGCGCGCGGACGATGCGCTCGCCCGCATGGTCGCAGTAGACGGGCGCATCGGCGCCCAATTCGGCCGGGCAGCTACCGTTGGGATAACGCAGATAGGTCGCATCCAGATAGGTCGCGCCCAGGTTGAGTTGCAGCCGCTCGCTGGCGCTGAAACGCAACGCCGCCTCCACACCGCGCGTGCGGATGTCGCCGGCATTGGTGAGGTAGCTGATGTCGTTCTCTTCGTCGTAGCCGTTGGTCTGGAAGTTCCTCACCTCGGTCCAGAACAGCGCCGTGGCCAGGTTCAATCGCTGCTCAGGCCAATCGGCCTTGATCCCGAGT
>JAATFS010000249.1 GCA_015655035.1 Lysobacterales bacterium
CAGAGCCGCAACCTGGATGCACTGATAGAGCGAGTGAAATTTATCGGCCCCACTCACGTCTACCTGCAAGCCTTCGCCGACCCCGACGGCAACAACACCGCCGACGCCGTCTACTTCCCCAACCGGCACATGCCGATGCGCGCGGACTTGTTCAATCGTGTCGCCTGGCAACTCAAGACCCGTGCCGGGGTGAAGGTCTACGCCTGGCTGCCGGTGCTCGGCTACGAGCTTCCGGACAAGACCGAGCGCGCTGCATTGGCGATCCGCAGCAACGAGAAGGACGGCATGTACCGCCTGGACTTCACCCGCCCCGAAGCGCGCCAGATCGTTCTCGATCTTTACGAAGACCTGGCGATCAACTCCTACTTCGAGGGGCTGCTGTTCCACGATGACGCCTACGTACGCGATACCGAGCTGAGCCAACTGCCACAGGAAGACCAGGACGGTAGCCGCACCCAGGCACTTATCGACTTCACCCTGGCCTTGCGAGACCGCGCCCAACGCTGGCGGCCGAAGCTGGCGACAGTACGAAATATCTATGCGCAGCCGGTACTGCAGGAAAAGAGCGCGGCCTGGTTCGCGCAGCGGCTAGACCTGTTCAACCGAGCCTATGACCACACCGCGCTGATGGCGATGCCATGGATGGAAGGCAGCAAGCGACCGCAGCATTGGCTGGATGCGCTGGTCACCGCCGTGCGCGAGCACGACCCTACATTGCAGCGCACCATCTTCGAGCTGCAGACCGTCGACTGGCGCACGAAGACCCCCATCAGCGGAGAGGTGCTACGCACGCAGATCCGCCGACTGCAGGCGCAGGGGGTGCATCACATCGCCTGGTATCCGGACGACTTCATTGGCAACCACCCCCCACTCAAGGACGCTCGCGCGGCGATGTCCGCGCGCGACTTCCCCTATCCGGAGAAGTGACATGGATCAGAACCTTCTACTTTTCACGCTGTTCCAGTTCGCCTTCTTTTATCCGATGGTGATGGCCTTCTTCTGGATGTCCGGCGGCCTGTACTACTACTTTCGGCGCGAACGCAAATCGCGCCCGCGCAACGACCCTCCGCCGCTGGAGCAATACCCGTTCGCCAGCCTGCTGATCCCCTGCCACAACGAAGCCGACAACCTCGAGGACACGCTTGGCGCGGCGCTCGCGCAGCGCTATCCGGACTTCGAGGTCATCGCCATCAACGACGGCAGCAAGGACGATACCGGCGCCCGGCTCGACGCCATGGCGGCCATCCACCCGCGCCTGCGCGTGATCCACCTGGATCGCAATCTGGGCAAGGCCAACGCGTTGCGCATGGGCGCGCTGGCAGCGCGCTCGGAATACCTGATCTGCATCGACGGCGACGCCATGCTCGAAGAACACGCGATGCATTGGCTGGTCTGGCACCTGACCAGCGGCCCTCGCGTCGGCGCGGTCACCGGTAATCCGCGCATCCGCAACCGCTCCACCCTGCTGGGCCGCCTGCAAGTCGCCGAGTTTTCATCGATCATCGGCATGATCAAGCGCACCCAGCGTGTGTATGGCCGCATCTTCACCATTTCCGGCGTGATCGCGGCCTTCCGCCGCACCGCCCTGCACCGCGTCGGCTACTGGGCCGACGACATGATCACCGAGGACATCGACATCAGTTGGCGCCTGCAACTGGATAGCTGGGACGTCCGCTACGAGCCCAATGCACTGTGCTTCATCCTGATGCCGGAAACCCTGAAAGGCCTGTGGCAGCAACGCCTGCGCTGGGCACAAGGCGGTGTGGAAGTGCTGCTCAGGCACGGCAGCGCGTTGTTCCGGTGGCGCCAGCGACGCATGTGGGGCGTGCTGCTGGAATACATCTTCAGCGTGTGCTGGGCCTACATCATGCTGATGATCATGCTGCTGTGGGTACTCGGGAAATTCATCCCGATGCCGCCACAGCTGTACATCGCCACCTTGTTGCCGCAGTGGCATGGCGTGATCCTGGCACTGACGTGCCTGCTGCAATTCGCCAGCAGCCTGATCATCGATCGCCAGTACGAGACTCACGTCGGGCGCAGTTATTTCTGGGTCATCTGGTACCCGATGGCGTACTGGCTGATCAACCTCACCACCACGGTCGTAGCGCTCCCGAAGACGCTGTTCAAGCGCCGTGGCAAGCGCGCTATCTGGACCAGTCCGGACCGAGGACTCCGATGAGCACCGTTCCCTCCAACCGTTTCGATTCGCGCCTGATCCAGAAACCACAATTGCAGCCGAAGGCGCAGCGCACCCTCTGGGGATTGCTGACCTTGCTGCTCTGGGGCTTCTACTTCTACCTGTGGGCGCCCCTGGTGACCCTGCTGGCCTGGGTATTCGGCATCCGCCTGAGCTGGCTCGAACTGTACGAGTACAAGCAGCGGCTGGATCCGTTCGTACTCATCGTGCTACCACTGATCCTGGTCTGTTGTTCGGTGCTGCTGATCCTCTGGGCCGAATACAATCGCGCCCGCTTCAGCGGCAAGGACCGGCGAAGCTCGCAAAAAGACGTGCTGTTGCCGCAGGTGGCGCAGAATCTCGGCGCCAGCGCCGAGCTGGCGGCACAACTGGCCAACTCGAAGAACGCGACGCTGCATATGGACGACCTGGCGCGCCCGACGGCCATCACCGAGCGCGTACTGCCCTTGCCAAGGTAAGCGAGCCATCGCCGCGGCGGGGCGCCTAACGGCCCCGCCGCCGAGACCGGCAGGATCGTGGAAACTAGTGTCTGACCTGCCCTTCGCCACGCACCACGAAGCGCTCCACCGTCAGCGCCTCCAGGCCCATCGGCCCATAGGAATGCAGGCGCGTGGTCGAGATCCCGATCTCCGCGCCGAGGCCCAGTTCGCCGCCATCGGAAAAACGCGAGGATGCGTTGATCATCACCACTGCCGAGCGCAGCCCCTGTACGAAGGCATCGGCACTGGTGGCATCGTTGGTGGCGATGACTTCGGTGTGATCCGAACCATATCGGCGCACATGCTCGATGGCGGTCTCCAGGTCCGGCACCACCCGGATCGCCAGCACCAGATCGAGGAATTCGGCCGCGTAGTCGTCCTCGGTGGCGGCCGACACGCCGGAGACCTGCGCACGGGTGGCGTCGTCACCACGCAGCTCCACCCCGCGCTCGCGCAATGCCTTCGCCGCGGCAGGCAGGAAGCGCGCAGCGATATCGGCATGCACCAGCAAGGTCTCCAGCGAGTTGCATGCCGATGGACGCGTCGCCTTGCCGTCCACCAGCAACCGCAGCGCCAGCTCGACATCGGCCGACGCATCGACAAACAGGTGGCACACACCCTTGTAGTGCTTGATCACCGGCACCCGTGCATTTTCGGCCACGAAACGGATCAGGCCCTCGCCGCCACGCGGGATGGCCAGGTCGACGATATCGGTCAATTGCAGCAACTCGAGCATGGTTTCGCGGCGCAGGTCAGTGACCAGGGTAAGTGCTGCATCGTTGATCCCGGCCGCGCGCAACGCGCCTTTCAGCACATCGGCAATGGCGGTATTGGAATGGATGGCCTCCGAGCCGCCGCGCAGGATCACGCCGTTACCGGCCTTGATGCACAGGGCTGCGGCATCGGCGGTCACGTTCGGCCGTGCTTCGTAGATCATCGCGATCACGCCCAGCGGCACACGTACCTTCTGTACCCGGATGCCATTGGGGCGCACATCGTCGCGGGTCACCTGCCCCACCGGATCCGGTAGAGCAGCCACTTCGCGCAGCGCTGCGGCGATGCCGGCCAGGCGTTTCTGGTCCAGCGCCAGGCGATCCAGCATCGCGCTGCCCACGCCCTTTTCGCGCGCCGCCTCGAGGTCGCGCGCGTTGGCGGCCAGGATGGCCGCCTCGCCGGCCTCCAGCGCCGCTGCCATCGCTTCCAGCAGGGACTGCTTGGCGGCGGCGGAGAGCTGCGCCAGCGTTTGTGCAGCCTCGCGGCACTGCAAGGCAAGGTTCTTGATGTCGGTCATTTTTGGGAGATCTGAGACGAAATTGGGAAAAGCGCGCTAGCGGCACTTGCTGCGATGTGGATCCTAGACCAGCACCAGATCGTCGCGATGGATCACGTTCTCGCCATAGTTGTAACCCAGGATCGATTCGATGTCGCGCGAATGGCGGCCGGCGATGCGGCGCACATCCGCAGCCGAATACTGGCTGACACCGTGCGCCAGACAACGCTCGCCGCCGCCCTCACGCAGCCGCACCTGGATCATGTCGCCCCGGCGGAAATCGCCCTCGGCACCCGATACGCCGCCGGGCAGCAGCGAGGCGCCCTTGTCGGCCAGCGCCACTGCCGCGCCGGGGTCGATCAGGATCGCGCCTGGCTCCACCGGCGCATGCCGCAGCCAATACTTGCGTGCGGCGATGCGGGTGCGCGCGGCATGGATACGCGTGCCACGCAGCGTGTCCTGCGCCAGCGCTCGCACCACTTCGCCGCTGCGGCCGTTGAACAGATAGGTCTCGATCCCCGCCGCGCCCGCCTTGGCGGCCGCCTCCAGCTTGGTGCGCATGCCGCCGGTGCCGACGCGGCTGCCGCTGCCGCCCGCCATCGCCAACACCTCGGCGGTCAGCTCGCTGACCTGTTCCAGCGGCTGCGCATCGGCGTGGGTGCGCGGGTCGGCGGTGTAGAGGCCGTCGATGTCGGTGGCGATGAACAATGCGTCGGCATCGACCAGCGCGGCGACGATCGCGGCCAGGTTGTCGTTGTCGCCAAGTTTGAGCTCGTCCACCGACACGGTGTCGTTCTCGTTGATCACCGGCAACGCGCCCAGCCGCAGCAGCTCGCCCAGCGTGGCGCGTGCATTGAGATAACGGCGGCGATTGCGCAGGTCGTCGTGGGTCAGCAGCACTTGCGCGACCGGTCGCTCGAAGAAGCGCTGCCACAGTGCAATCAACTGGGCCTGGCCTAGCGCGGCCAGCGCCTGGCGCGCCGCGATCGCGGCGCCGGCCTCTGCCGCCTTGGGCAGGATCGCGCGCCCTGCCGCCACCGCCCCGGACGATACGATCACTATTTCACGGCCGGCGATCAGGTTGGCCGAGACGAACTGCGCCAATCCCAGCACGAAACGCGGCGACAGCCCGCCGCCGTCGGCGGCCAGCAGGCTGCTGCCGACCTTGAGCACCGCGCGGCGCCAGGTCGGCAACGGCTGTTCGTTGAAAGGCGAAGACGGCGTGGACTGCGAGGAGGTCATGGGTCGGTGGCGCCTCAGCGCGCATTCCATTCGTGGACGATCAGCTCCGAGGCATCCTGCAACACCAGCGGATCCTGCGCCACCAACGCACGTGCCTGTTCCAGGCTGGCGACCCCACGCAACAG
>JAATFS010000008.1 GCA_015655035.1 Lysobacterales bacterium
AAGGCGTCGCACCCGGCTCGATCACGCAAGCATTTCGCGCACGCGTCAAGCGGCATGGTTGATGCGGTTCTTGCCCGAGGTCTTGGCCTCGTACATCGCGCGATCGGCACGGCGCACCAGGTCGTCCTGGGGTTCGCCAGCGCGGCGCATCGCCACCCCGGCGCTGAAGCTGACGAACACGCGCATGTCCTCGTGCACGAACCAGCGCTGCGCCAGCGCGCGCTGTAGCCGCGCCAACGCCGCACTGGCCTCGAACAGCGTGGCATCGGGCAACAGCAGCACGAATTCCTCGCCACCGAAGCGCGCGATCGTATCGCTGGCGCTTAGCGTGGTCCTGGCGATTGCCACGACATGCCGCAAGGCGGCATCGCCACGAATTTACGACCCCTGTAGGGGATGACGCCTTTTTTTCGGCTTGCACTGGAACGGCTTTAGCAAAATGCTGCGCTGCGATGGTGGTAACCATTGAAACCAAGCATGCGGCGCGACAGACGTGGTGCTATAACGCCACCCCCGATGAATCTGGTGGTGCGCAATGTCGACTCCCTTTTCCGGCCGCCTGCGCCGGGCCACGCCTCTGCTGTGTCTGTTGTCGTTCGGCTGCGCGCACGCGGCCGAGTTTGAGTTCGCCGACGGCGAAGGCAAGGTGACCTGGAACACGCGCGTACTGGCCGGCACCGGGATCCGCACCACCGGCGCCTCGCGGCACCTGGTCGGCAAGGGCTTCCGTTCCGACGGCGTGGCCAAGGGCGGCGATGGCGCCGACACCGCCGACGATGGCAATCTCAACTACGGTGCCGGCGATGCCTATGCCGGGTTGTTCAAGCTAAGCAGCAGCGTCGATGTGAAGTGGCGCAATCTGGGCGTGGCGGTCAGCGGCCGTGCCTGGTACGACACCGTGCTGGAAGACGGCGACGTGCCGCAGGGCAACGTCACCAGCGGTTTCGCGCCGGACGCACCGTTGAGCGACCGTGGCTTTTCGCGATCCAACCGGTTTTCCGGCGTGCTGCTGCTGGATGCCTATGTGTATGGCGGTTGGGATCTCGGCGGCGCGCAGTGGGACGTGCGCGTTGGCAAGCAACGGCTGAAGTGGGGCGAAGGCCTGTTCTTCAATGGCATCAACCAGGTCAACCCAGCCGACCTCACCACCCTGCACCGTCCCGGTACCGACCCGGCCAGCGAGGCGCAGCTGCCGGTGGAGATGCTGTGGAACCGCTTCACTTTCGACAATGGCCTCAGCATCGAAGGCTTCTACCAGTGGAAGTGGCGCGCGGCCGAACTCGATCCCTGCGGCGTCTTCTGGTCCGGCGCCGATATCGGCATCGATGCCGGCTGCGCCGGCCTGCAATCCAACGCCTATTATCCGATCAATGCCAGCTACGCCGAAGCCGGCCAGTGGCTCAGCGACGGCTTCATGCAGGCCGCCGGCGCCTACCTGCCGCGCGGTACCGACATCAAGGGCAAGGACAGCGGCCAGTTCGGCGTGGCGCTGCATTACAAGGCCGACGCGTTGAACACCGACTTCGGCTGGTACTTCACCCGCTACAACTCGCGCATGCCGATCCTCAACGCGTCCACGCCCAACAGCGCCTCGACCAATCCCGACCTGACCACGCAGCTGGTCGCTGCCGGCGTGCCGCTGGTCTACGCGCAACTGTCCACGCGGCTGTCCACGATCACCGAATCCTGGGAATACCCCAACGGCATCCGCCTGATGGGCCTGTCGGCGGCGACCAAGTGGAAGCAATGGAAGTTCGGCAGCGAGATCAGCTATACCGACAACCTGCCGGTGCAGCTCAACACTGCCGACATGTTCCGCGCGCTGACCGCCAACGGCGGCCCGCTCGGCGCGCGCACCCAGGGCCAGGAAGGAGGCTTCCTGCTGACCGGCTATGACCGTTTCCAGAAGATGCAGCTGCAATTCAACGCCACCCGCACCCTGGGGCCGCTGTGGGGCGCGCAGAGCGGCGTGCTGGCCGGCGAGGTCGCCTGGCAGCACGTCAACCTGCCGTCGGTGACGGTGGCGCGCTACGGCCGAGGTTTCGCCTGGGGTTATTCGCCGCTGGGATTCGACGGCAGCTGTGCGGCGGTGCAGAACCCGCAAGGTTGCGTCAACGAGGGCTATTTCACCCGCGTGTCCTGGGGTTACCGACTGCGCGGCCAGCTCAACTACGCCGTTGGCAGCGCCACCGTGTCGCCGAGCCTGACCTGGGCCCACGACGTGCGCGGCTATTCGGTCGACAGCGCCTTGGTGCAGCACCGCAGGACCGTGACCGTCGGCGTGGCCGCCAAGTTCGCACCGCGCTACTTCGCCAGCCTGGCCTACATGCACTACCTGGGCGACAACCGCTATGACGTGCTCGCCGATCACGACAACCTGACCGCCTCGATCGGGGCCACGTTCTAGCACGCGGCTTGCCGCAGCCTGCACGGACGTCGAACAACACGGCACTATGCAAGCTCCAGTGGTTTGTTCGGGAGTGCGCGATGAACGTGATACTGGCGGGTGCCACCGGCCTGGTCGGTGGACAGGTGTTGCAGCAGCTGCTCGATGATGCGCGCTGCCGCAGCGTGATCGCGGTGACGCGGCGGCCGCTGGCGCAGCAACACGCCAAGCTGCGCAACGACGTCATCGACTTCGCGCAGTTGGCGGCGTGGACCGCGCCAGCGGCGGACGCGGTGATCTGTGCGCTGGGCAGTACGATGAAACAAGCCGGCTCGCGCGAGGCCTTTCATCGCATCGACCACGACTACCCGCTGCAACTGGCGCGTGCAGCACGGGCGCAGGGTACGGCGGCGTTCGTGCTGAACTCGGCCGCCGGCGCCGATCCGGACTCGCGCTTCTTCTACAACCGGGTCAAGGGCGAGCTGGAGCGCGACCTGCGCCTGCTCGGATTCCCCGCGCTGA
>JAATFS010000417.1 GCA_015655035.1 Lysobacterales bacterium
GCGGCCTGTTGGATCTGCGCCGGATCCTGGCTATGCGGATCCAACTTCAGATAGTTGAGCGCGACCGGGATCATGTCCGATGGCGTATCCAGGATCGTGACTCCGCAATCCTTGAGCTTGGACAGGTTCTCCGGCTTGAACACCAGATCCCAGCTATTTGTGATTTCGGTACTGTCGCCGAACGCGGCCTTGATCTTGTCGACGTTGTAGCCGATGCCGGTGGTGCCGATCATGTACGGCACGCCGTACTTGTTGTCCGGATCCTGTTGCGCGATGCGCTTCATGACCTCCGAATCGAGATTGGCCAGGTTGGGAATCTTGCTCTTGTCCAGCGGCAGAAATACCCCGGCCTGGATCTGGCGACCGAAGAAATTCAGCGTCGGCACCACCACGTCGTAGCCGCTGCTGCCGGCCAGCAGTTTTGTCTCGACCATCTCGTCGCTGTCGAACACGTCGTAGGTAACCTTGATCCCGCTGGCTTTTTCGAAGTTCGGGATGGTGTCCTCGGCGATGTAGTCCGAGTAGTTATAGACGTTGAGCACCTTGTCCTCGACGCCGGCAGCGGACTTGGCGGCCTCGTCGGAAGAGCCGCCGCACGCCGACAGCAGCGTGGTGGCAAGGGCAATGGTCAGAATTCGCAGCTTCATCGTGGTCTCCACAGGATCCTGTTGGGGAGGAGGCGGCACAGGGCCGGACAGTTGTGAGGAGCGTACCCAGCCCTGCGCTATTTGCCCAGCGCCTCGGCGGTCTCGTTCAGCGCGACCCAGGCCTTTTCGAACAGTTCGTCGACCTGCGCGCGCGTGATCACCAGCGGCGGCGACAGCAGCATGGCATCGTTGGTGGCGCGCAGGATCAACCCATGGCGCAGTGCGATATCGCGGCACAGCGCTCCCACCTTGCCGCGATCCTCGAAATAACTGCGCTTGGTCCGGTCCGGCACCAGCTCCAGCGCCCCCATCAACCCGGCGATACGGGCTTCGCCCACCAGCCGGTGCTCGCCCAGCGCCTGCCAACGCTCAGCCAGGTAGGGGGCGATCTCGGTCCGCGCACGCTCGACGATGCCTTCGTCCTGCAACAGCCGCAGATTTTCCAGCGCCACTGCCGTACACACCGGATGCCCCGAATAGGTACAGCCGTGCGCCAGCTCGCCCCCTTGCTGCTTCAGCACGCCGGCCACGCGATCATTGAACATCGCCGCGCCGAGCGGGATGTAGCCGGAGGTGATGCCCTTGGCAATGGCCATCACGTCCGGCCGGAAATCGAAGGTTTGCGAGCCGAACCACTCGCCGGTGCGGCCGAAACCGCAGATCACCTCGTCGGCGACCAGCAGCACGTCGTACTTGCGACAGATGCATTCTATTTCCGGCCAGTAGCTACGCGGCGGAATGTAGACACCGATAGCGCCCATGATTGGCTCGCCAATGAACGCGGCCACGCGTTCCGGCCCGAGTTCCAGGATCTTGTCTTCCAGCCGGCGCGCGGCGACCAGGCCGTATTCCTCCAGGTCCAGTTCACCGCCATCGCCGAACCAGTACGGGGGATCGATATGGTGGATATCCGGGATCGGCAAGCCGCCTTGCTTGTGCATCCCTTTCATCCCGCCCAGGCTGGCGCCGCCCATCGTGGTGCCGTGGTAGCCGTCGTGGCGACCGATGAAGATGTTCTTCCTCGGCTGGTCCTGGACCGCCCAGAAGTGCCGCACCAGCCGCAGGATGGTGTCGTTGGCTTCGGAGCCGGAATTAGTGAAGAAGACATGGTTGAGGTCGCCCGGCGCCAGTTCGGCGAGTTTGGCGGCGAGGCGGATGGCCGGTTCGGTAGTGCATTGGAAAAAGCTGTTGTAGTACGCCAGTTCGGTCATTTGCCGGGCGGCGACCTGGCCGAGTTCGGTACGGCCGTAGCCGAGGTTGACGCACCAGAGGCCGGCGAATGCATCCAGCAGCTTGTGGCCTTCGGCATCCCATACGTAGACGCCCTCGCCGCGCGTGAGGATCCGCGTGCCTTTCTTGGCCAGGGCTGCGTTGTCGTTGAACGGGTGCAGGTGATGGGCGGCATCCAGGTCCTGCAAGGTACGCGTTTCTATCCGATCCATATCAACTCCATAGGTCAACTGCTGGTGCTGGTGCTTTTTGCTGTTGCTCCTCCCCCTCTCTTACGTAGCGGCGGGCCGGGCGGGTAAAACCCCGCAGGGGCGGCGCGCACGATGCGCGCCGTTTTCCGAAGGCACATGGATGTGCCTTCGGAAAATGCCCGTTCGGCCCGCGTACCTGGAGCGCGCAGCGCGGAAGGCGCGTAGGCAGGACGGCGCCCCAACTGCAAAAATCAAATAAACAACGGCAACGGCAACGGCAACGGCAACACGAGGGTACGCGAGCTACGTGCCTACACGCTCATAGCCGACGGCTTTCCTACTTCACACATTCAATAGCAGGAACTCACGCTCCCACGAACTGATTACCCTGAAGAAGGTTTCGTACTCCTTGCGCTTCACCGAAATGTAGGCGCGCACGAAGCGCGGCCCCAGCATCTCCTTCAGTGCTTCGCAGCCCTCCAGGTCGTCCAGCGCCTCGCCCAGTGAGCGCGGCAGATCGTAGCCCTCGTCCTTGCCGCTGCCGCTGATCGGCGCCGTCGGCTTGAGCTTTTCGCGGATGCCCAGCAAGCCACAGGCCAGCGTTGCCGCCATCGCCAGGTAGGGATTGGCGTCGGAACCTGCAAAGCGACTCTCCACCCGCATGTTCTCAGCCGAATCGATCGGCACGCGCAAGCCACAGGTGCGGTTGTCGTATCCCCACAGCACGTTGCTCGGCGATACCTCGCCGAACATCAGCCGGCGGTAGGAATTCACGTTCGGCGCCAGGAACGCCATCGCCATCGGCACGTATTTCTGCAGTCCACCCAGGTAATGCGCGAACGGCTTGCTCAGCTCGCCTTCGCGCTTGCTGCTGAACACGTTGGCGCCGGTGGAAACCTTCACCAGGCTCTGGTGGATGTGCATCGCACTGCCCGGCTCGTTCTCCATCGGCTTGGCCAGGAAAGTGGCATAGACACCATGCCGCATCGCCGCTTCGCGCATCGTGCGCTTGAACAGGAATACCTGGTCCGCGCGCGACATCGCGTCGGCATGGGTGAAGTTGACTTCCAGCTGCGCCGCACCGGACTCGTGGATCAGCGTATCCACGTCCAGTTCCATCGCGTCGCAATAGTCGTACATCAAGTCCAGGATCGGGTCGAATTCGTTGACCGCATCGATCGAATAGGATTGCCGCGCAGTCTCCGGCCGGCCCGAACGGCCCGCTGGCGGCAGTAGCGGAAAATCCGGATCGGTGTTTTTCTGCACCAGGAAGAATTCCAGCTCCGGCGCGACCACCGGTTGCAGTCCGGCGGCGGCGTACTCGTCCAGTACACGCCGCAGCACGTTGCGGGGCGCCAGCTCGTGCGGCTGGCCGTCCTTGGTGTAGCAATCGTGGATGATCTGTGCGGTGGGATCGGCCGCCCACGGCACCATGCGCACGGTTGAGGCGTCGGGCCGCAACTGCATGTCCGAGTCCGA
>JAATFS010000238.1 GCA_015655035.1 Lysobacterales bacterium
ACTGGGCCGACGACGTGGCGCAGCGGCTGCGCGCCGAGGTGCATGGCAGCCAGGTCACTTTGCACAACGTGCGCGATTTCGACTGGAAGACCGATATCGACTACCGGCCGCGCTGGGAAACCCGCCACTACGACCTGGATCGCCTGCAGAGCGCGGATATGGCGTTGTCCTATTGGATGGGGCCGGCGATCGCGCATACGCTGGTGACATTCGGCTTCGACGATGGATCGCGCGTGGTGTTCTCTCTGGAAATCCGCAAGGAACGTGGCGAATCGTTCTCGGCACTGGGCGGGTTCTTCCACAAGTTCGAGGAAACCCTGGTCGCCGCCGATGAGCGCGACATCCTGCGCGTGCGCACCAACGCGCGCGGCGAGGACATGTATCTGTATCGGCTGAATATTCCGCCCGCCGGGCTGCGCGAGGTGTTCATGGGCTATATGCGCCTGGCGCAGCGCCTGGATCGCGCACCGCATTTCTACAACACCTTGACCAGCAACTGCACCACCATCGTGTTCGAACTGGTGCGCCAGCTCGAGCCCTCGCTACCGCTGGACTATCGCCTGCTGTTGTCCGGCTACCTGGCCGAGTACGCCTACGACCAGCACGGCCTGCTGCCGGGCTATGACCTGGCCACCTTGCGTGCGCGCGGCCACGTTACCGCGCGCGCGCGCGCCGCTGATCGCGCTGCGGATTTCTCCACACGCATCCGTGCCGGCATGCCCACCGAACCATCGGAAGTCTCCATACGATGAAACGAATCGACTCGCTCGCCGCCCATGCCGGCCGCCTCGCGCTGGCGGTGTCGATGCTGGCCCTGCTCGGTGGCTGCGCGATGGTCAAGGTGGCCGCGCGGGGATCCGGCGACTACATCGCGGTGACCCGCGGCGATGTGCTCAGCACCGGCAAGCTCAGCCAGAGCGGTGAAGAGACCTTGCGGGTTGCCGGGATCGAACCCAAGACCTGTGATCGGGACCGTGATCGCGCCGCCTGCGTGCACGATCTGGAAGCGGTGCAGGGCATCGGCGACGAGCGCCGGCTCGCCACCCAATCGGAGTTGTGGATCTCGCGTGCGATCGCATTGACCGGCAAGCGTCCGGCGCAGATGAGCGATGCCGCACTGCAGGCATGGCTGGATGCCGCCAGGTATGCCTATGCCTATCTGTTCTTCACCGATCGCAGTCCCGGCGATCGCGCCTTCGAGAATCGTCAGACCCAGGTGCGCGACTACTACAACTACGCCGCCCAGCAGGTGATGGAGGCGCTGTTCGCGCGGATGCGCGTGGCCGATGCACGGGCCAAGCCCGATTTCGACAATCGCATCGGAACATGGCGGGTGCAAGCCGACATGTCGGCCTATCGTCTCCCGGGCGGTACGACCGAATTGAAAAGCGTGATCGCCGCATCCTCGTTGCGCTTCGATGGGCTGCGCAGCACTTATCGGCGCGATGGCTTTGGTGCCGAGCTGGTGGCCGAGGTCGCAGCCGAAGCAGTGGGCGACCCGGCCGGGCTGGCACTGCAAGCCTCTGCGCCCGCGCCGGAGCAGGTCCCGGCACATGCATCCGCACGCACGCAACCTTCCTTCAGCGAAATGCCTTACGCACCGGCGACCGTGTTGCTGAGGTTCGACGGCGCCTCGCTGGAGCAGGTGCTGGCCACCGACACAGTGACCGTGGTGCCGTACGATCCGTATCGCCAGGACGAAGTGGTGCTGCATGGCCAGCGCGTGCCGTTGGCGGGCAACTTCACCGCCGCTTACGGGCTATGGCTGGCGCAATCGGGGTTCGCCTCGCAATCGTTGCGCTCGATGCTGGGACGCGCGCGCGGCATCGACCGCGCGCACCTGTACCTGATGCAACCCTACGATCCGAATCGACGCATCGTGCTGATGCTGCACGGGCTGGCCAGCAGCCCGGAGGCCTGGGTCAACGTCGCCAACGAGATCATGGGCGATGAGTCGCTGCGCCAGCATTACCAGGTCTGGCAGGTGTACTACCCGACCAACGCGCCGATCGCATTCAATCGCGCGGAGATCCAGGAGCTGATCGAGCGCGCGCTGCAGCACTTCGATCCGCAGGGAACTGCGGTGGCTTCGCGCGAGATGGTGCTGGTCGGGCACAGCATGGGCGGAGTGATTTCACGTTTGCTGGTGTCCTCGTCGGGCGATTCGGTGTGGCAGTCGCTGCAGGCCGACCACGAGTCGCTGCGCCAGACCGGCGAACGTGGCGAGCGCATTCGCCGCCGGCTCGAACCGATATTGCACTTCGCGCCGCTGCCGCAGGTGGACCGCGCCATCTTCATTGCCGCGCCGCATCGCGGCACCTCGATTGCCGAGGGCCGGCTGGGGCGTCTGGTCGGGCGCCTGGTGCGCGTGCCGGTAACACTGATGCAGCGCTTCGGCGATGTGTTGCAGGACCTGTCCGGGGGCGAGGAGGGCAATACGGGAGGCAAGAAGCTGTTGCCGCCGACCAGTATCGACAACCTGCGCGATACCGATCCTTTCATCCGCGCCACCGCGGACCTGCCGATCTCCCCGCAGGTGCGCTACAACACCATCGTCGGGCAGTACGACCCGAAAGTTCCGCTGATCGATTCGGACGATGGCGTAGTGCCCTACCGTAGCGCGCACTTGCCGGGCGCCGAGTCCGAGAAGGTGATTCCTTCCTGGCACAGCGTGCAGGAAACCCCGCAGGCGATCCTGGAGATCCGCCGCATCCTGCATGAGCAGATGCGGGTGGAGTAGGGGGCAGAGCGGGCGCGGTTTAGGCAGTCACTGGATGCGCCAGGGCCGCCGAAGCAGCTTGATTGGCATGCTGTCCGCACCGCCGGCCTCGCCGCGCGGCGGCGCCCGGATGCAGGACTCGCCGGGCATCCACCGCGGTTTCAGCGCGACACGCCTATCATGCCGCCTGCGTTTCGTCTTCCATGCGGCTGTCCACCCGCGCGTATCGGGCTTCGAAGTCGCCTCCCACGTAGATGCAGCGCGGATCGGAAGGCAGGGTCGCATCCATCGCAAAGCCTGCCATCGAGTCGTGGACGTAGCTGTCGAAGAACGCGATGACGTCCTCGTCCCTCAGGCCGCGCCCGTGTACGAACTCGTCCTCGTAGGCCTGGAGCAGCAGGGCGTAGTGGGGGCGCAG
>JAATFS010000202.1 GCA_015655035.1 Lysobacterales bacterium
CCGATTGGCTGTTCCTGCCGCGCGGGTCGCGCTCATCCGGCGACAGTCCCATCAAACGGACTGATGCCCTTCCACACTCCCTGGGTCGCCATCGATGAAGAGGGTGGTCGTGGCCGTTACGGCTTTGGTCCCCCGAACGTCCCTGAACTTCATCGCCCCAGGAGCGGGCAGCAATACGTCGGGATCCGAGCGCTTTCACACGCGGCTTGCACCCGGATGCTATGTTCGTAAATGTTCGAATAAGGCCGATTAGGTTCGTTATAGATTCGTTGTGCGTACGCCTGTACAGCGAAGTGAGCCACCGACGGAGACGAGAATGACGGACAGCTACGACCTGCTGGTGATCGGCGGGGGCATCAACGGGGTCGGTATCGCCCGCGACGCGATCGGGCGCGGACTGTCGGTCTGCCTGTGCGAACAGGACGACCTGGCCGCCCATACCTCCAGCGCCAGCACCAAGCTGATCCACGGCGGGCTGCGCTATCTCGAACAGTACGAGTTCGCCCTGGTCGGCAAGGCCCTGGCCGAGCGCGAAGTGCTGTTACGGCTGGCGCCGCACATCATCTGGCCGCTGCGCTTCCTGCTGCCGCACCAGCCACATCTGCGCCCGGCGTGGTTGATCCGCGCCGGCTTGTTCCTTTACGACCATCTGGGCCGAGGCCGGCGCACGCTGCCGCGCTCGCGGCGTGTGTCGTTGCGGTCCCACCCGGTGGGGCAGCCGCTGCAATCGGAACTGCGCACCGGCTTCGTCTATTCCGACGCCTGGGTACAGGATGCGCGGCTGGTGGTGCTCAATGCGATGGATGCGGCACAGCGTGGCGCGCACATCCACACTCACACCCGCTGCGTCGGCGCCTGGCGCGACACCGACCACTGGTATGCCGAACTGGAAGATCCGCAGGGACGGCGGCGCACGGTCGAGGCGCGGGCACTGGTCAATGCGGCGGGTCCGTGGGCGGTGTCGTTCCTGGACCAGATCGCCTCGGTGACGCACACGCATGCACTGCGCCTGGTCAAGGGCAGCCATATCGTGGTGCCCAAGCTGTTCGATCATGACCACGCCTATATCTTCCAGCAGCCCGACCGCCGCATCGTGTTCGCCATCCCCTACGAACACGATTTCACCTTGATCGGCACCACCGACGTCGATTACCAGGCCGATCCCGCGTCGCCGAAGATCGACACGGCCGAGATCGTCTATCTGTGCGACGCGGTCAACCGCTACTTCCAGCAGCAGATCACCCCCGCCGACGTGGTGTGGCACTACAGCGGCGTACGCCCGCTGCTCGACGATGCCGAGGACAATGCCGCCGAGGTCACGCGCGACTACGAACTGGAACTGCTCAACGACGGTCCGCCGTTGCTGAACGTATTCGGCGGCAAGTTGACCACTTATCGCAAACTCGCCGAGGAAGCAGTGGATCGCCTGGGCGGCGCGCTTGGCCACAAGCAGCGTGCCTGGACCGCTCATGGCGCGCCGCTGCCGGGTGGCGAGCAACGCGACATCCCTGCGCTGCTGGAAACGCTGTGCCTTTCGCGCCCATGGCTGCCGCCTGCAATGGCGCAACGGCTGGCGCGCAACTACGGCACCCGCGCCGCCCAGGTGCTGGGTAGCGCCAGCGCATTGGAACACCTGGGCGAGCACTTCGGCGCGGACCTGTACCAGGCCGAGGTGGACTACCTGCGCGAACACGAATGGGCGCGTACCGCCGAGGATATCCTGTGGCGGCGCAGCAAGCTCGGCCTGCGCGTGGACGTGCCCGGTCAGCAGCGTCTGCTTGAATATCTGCAAGCCGCCCCCGTCATTTCGGAGCGCATGCCAACGTAGATCGAACCGCGCCGTGGCCGGGAGGGCCGGCCATGACGCACTGCACCGGCCCGCGCGCCGGAACCACCATCCCAGTCAACCGTAGAGAGGGCAGCTGACATGAGAATCGACTATCGCGGCGATATGCCACCCCGCCACCGCAGCGCAGATACGCCGGCCGGTGCGGAGCCAGGCGCATGAGCCGGCAACTGTTCGGCGAGCTGATCGCCGAGGCCATCGCCATGCTGATCATCATCGCCTTCGGCGACTCCGTCGCGGCGATGTACCTCCTCTACGACCCCAGCCCCTACCAGAACGCCTATTGGGGCGTCTGCATTGCCTGGGGCATGGGGGTGACGCTGGCGATCTACGTCACCGGTTCGGTCACCGGCACCCATGCCAATCCAGCGGTGACGCTGGCGCTGGCGCTGTTCCGTGGTTTTTCGTGGAAGAAAGTGCTGCCGTACTGGGGTGCGCAGGTGGTCGGCGCCTTTGTCGGTGCGGCGATCGTCTACCAGCTGTACGGGCCGGTGATCGATCACTACAACCAGACCCATCAATTGACGCGCGACGCAGGCGGTGCGGCCGGCGTGTTCTTCACCGCGCCGGGTCTTGCGGTCAGCCCGCTGCATGCGCTCGGCGATCAGGTGATCCTCACCGCGTTCCTGGTGTTCGGCATCTTTGCCATCACCGAACGTTTCAACGAGGTCGCGCCGACGGCCAATTCCGGTGCGCTGATCATCGGCCTGCTGGTTGCCACGATCGGTGCGTCGATGGGCTATCTGGAAGCCTGGGCGATCAATCCCGCACGCGATTTCGGACCGCGCCTGTTCGCCTACGTCACCGGCTGGGGCCCTTCTGCGCTACCGGGCAAGGACAACTACTGGTGGATCCCGATCGTAGGTCCGCTGCTTGGCGGCGTGGTCGGCGCCGCTGCGTTCCAGTGGCTGATCTATCCCTTCCTGCCAGCGCGGCTACGTGCCCTGCAACAACCGGCCTCGCTGGACCAACAGCCCTGATCCACGCACCGGCACACGGAGGCCGGCGCCCTTTCCTTCGCTGCGCGCCCGGCGCCGGCTACCCGTTCCAAGGAGATACCGATGGAGAAGAAATACGTTCTGGCGATCGACCAGGGCACCACCAGTTCCCGCGCGATCCTGTTCGATCGCCAAGGCCAGATCGCCGGCATCGCCCAGCGCGAGTTCGGCCAGATCTTCCCGCAGCCGGGCTGGGTCGAACACAACCCGCGCGAAATCATGACCAGCGTCTACACCACCATTACCGAACTGCTCAATGACGCCCAGGTCGATGCCAGCGCGATCTCCAGCATCGGCATCACCAACCAGCGCGAGACCGCCGTGGTGTGGGACCGCGCCACCGGCCAACCTGTCTACAACGCCATCGTCTGGCAGTCGCGGCAGACCATGGATATCTGCGAGCAGCTCAAGGCCGACGGCCATGAAGACATGGTGCGGGCCAAGACCGGGCTGCTGATCGACGCGTATTTCTCCGGCACCAAGGTGAAGTGGATCCTCGATCACGTCGAAGGCGCGCGCGAGCGCGCCGAGCGTGGCGAGCTGGCATTTGGCACCATCGACAGCTGGCTGATCTGGAACCTCACCGGCGGCCGTGTCCACGTCACCGATTACTCCAACGCCGCGCGTACGTTGATGTACAACATCCACACGCTGCGCTGGGACGAGGAACTGCTGGCGATGCTCGACGTGCCGGCCTCGATGCTGCCGGAGGTGCGTTCCTCCAGCGAGGTGTATGCCAACACCCAGCCACAACATTTCCTGGGCGAGCGCGTGCCTATCGCTGGCATCGCCGGTGACCAGCAGGCCGCGCTGTTCGGGCAGGCGTGTTTCGAGCCGGGCATGGCCAAGAACACCTATGGCACCGGCTGCTTCGCGCTGATGCATACCGGCGACAAGGCGGTGGCCTCGAAGAGCGGCCTGTTGACCACCATCGCCTGGGGCATCGACGGCAAGGTCGAATACGCACTGGAAGGCTCGATCTTCGTCGCCGGCTCGGTGGTGCAGTGGCTGCGCGATGGCCTACGCATGCTCGGCAAGGCCAGCGACTCGCAGCAGTACGCCGAACGCGCGGGCGACAACGGCGGGGTGTACTTCGTCCCGGCATTCGTCGGACTGGGCGCACCGTACTGGCGCAGCGATATTCGCGGCGCGGTATTCGGCCTTACCCGTGGCACCAGCAAGGAACACTTCGTCCGCGCGGCGGTGGAATCGATGGCCTACCAGACCCGCGACGTGCTCACCGCCATGCAGGCGGATTCGGGCATCGAGCTGAAGGAACTGCGCGCCGACGGTGGCGCGATCGCCAACGATTTCATGGCGCAGTTCCAGAGCGACATCCTGCACGTGCCGGTATTGCGTCCGCAGGTCGCCGAGACCACCGCGCTCGGCGCCGCCTATCTTGCCGGACTGGCGACCGGATTCTGGTCCAGCCGCGAGGAAATCGCCCAGCAATGGGCCATAGATCGCCGCTTCGAGCCGGAAATGAGCCAGGAGCGAAGCGAGCAGTTGTATGCGGGTTGGAAGCAGGCGGTAGAAGCGACGATGGGATTCCGTATCGCCTGACGTGTCGATGGGATTGCGTCCCTCGCCGGCGGGGGACGTGCCTTGCAGTCGACCGATAGCGCCTCATCCGGCGCAGCGCGCCACCTTCTCCCGCGCGCCGGAGAAGGTGGCGCGCTGGCGTGGCCAGCACCCATACCGCTGCGCAAGGCGCCTGCGGGCCCGCGCTATGATCGAATGCCACGCCGGGCTTCCGGCGCCTTGCTCATCGTCCGCTGGAGACTCCCTTGACCTCGATCCGCCCCTTTCTGGACAAGACCCCGCAGTTGGGCAAGCGTGTCTACGTCGATCCCGGCTGCACCGTCATCGGCGACGTGGTGCTGGGCGACGACGTTTCGATTTGGCCCGGTACCGTGATCCGTGGTGACGTCAACCACGTGCACATCGGCGCGCGCAGCAACATCCAGGACGGCACCATCATCCACGTCAGCCACCACAGCCCTTACAACAAGGGCGGCTATCCCACCCTGATCGGCGAAGGTGTCACTGTTGGCCACGGCACCATC
>JAATFS010000058.1 GCA_015655035.1 Lysobacterales bacterium
GACAGCGGCCTTACCGGCGGGCCGGAGTCTTACTACGAAGAGCTAGACTCGGACAACTACACCACCAACTTCGAAGCGCATTGGAACGGCGAGGCGGTCAAGATCAAGGGCAGTGCCCAGTACAACTGGAGCAAGACCAACCAGTTCGGCATCCAGCAGATCATGCGGCTGAAGGACGTGACCAGCGCGACAGTGGACACGCAATCGCCGAATGTCCCGGGAGGCGGGCCCTATATCGATTTCGTCGGAGCGGACCTGGCCAATGTCGACGACTATACGTTGTACCAGTTCCACGACGAGCAGATCTTCGCCAAGAGCCATGAATTCGCCACCCAGCTCGATCTGACTTATACCCCGCGCGGCGACGGTTTTGTGCGTTCCATCGACGCTGGCCTGCGCTACTCGCGGCGCAACATCCAGCGCCGCTATGGTTACCGCGACGTATTTCCGGAGGATGCCGATGGCGACGCGGTGGCATTGACGGATTTCCCGGCCGGCGAACTGGTAACGACCCAGCCGAACCTCGACGGCGCGGCATATACGCCCAGCTGGTACCACTTGTCGGGCCAGAACCTGATGAGCAACTACGCAACGGTCATCGATTACCTGTCGCAGTTTTCCGAGGATTGGACCACGACGCGACCCAGCGCCAATCGCGGTGGAAGCTTCGTGTCCAACGAAAAGACCTACGCGGGCTACGCCCAGCTCAATTACGGGTTCGAGCTCGGGGTGCCTATCGACGGCGTGGCCGGCGTACGCGTGACCCGTACCGAAGGCGTCATCGACAGCGCGAACTATCGCCCGGATACCAACGGCGGGCCGGACATCATCCAGGCGGCGGTGGGCGAGGGCAGTTACACCGACGTCCTGCCCAGCATCACCGGCATCGCGCACCTGACCGACAAGCTGCAACTGCGCCTGGCCTATACCCAGAACGTGGAACGCCCGAGTTTCTACGAACTCAGGCCGTATGCGTACTACGAAACCCGCGCCAGTCCTCCGTTGGTGTATTCCGGCAATCCCGACCTGAAGCCAAATCGCGAAGAAAGCTACGACATGTCGCTGGAATACTATTTCGGCAAGGCAGGTTCGATGTCGTTTGCCGCGTTCCTGAAGAAGCCCGACGGCTTTCTCTACAACAGTGGCGAAGAAGAGTACGTTCCAGAGCTCGGTACCAACGCCATCGTCTACAAGATGCGCAATGCCGGCCCGGGCGAATTCCGGGGCTATGAGTTCGCGGTGCAGAGCTTCTTCGACTTCCTGCCCGGGCTGTGGAGCAACTTCGGCGCCAGCGCAAACTTCACCTACATGGACAAGTTCCAGATCCTTTACCCGTTCAGCGAGGAGGAGTCGACGATCCCGGGCATCTACGATGCGGTCGGCACTTCCAAGCAGACCATGAACCTGGCGCTGTACTACGACACACCCAAGTTCAGCGTGCGCCTGGCCTACAACCGCCGTTCCAAGCGCAAGGACTGGGTATGGACCGAGCAGCCGGCCTACTCGCCGTACACGATGGAGACCTCGCGGCTGGACGCGGCGATCAACTACACGCCGTACAAATTCGTCACCTTCAGCCTGGAGGCGACCAACCTGCTCGATGAGGACGTGGTGCGGTATTTCGGCACCACCAAATACCTGCCGCAGGGGCCACGCTACGAGGCGCGCACGGTGCAACTGGGCGTGCGCATGCGTTGGTAGGGTGCTATGGCCATTGGCCGATCCAGGCACAAAGCTCCGTGCCCGAGGTGGAATTCATGCCGAATTCCGCACTTCGGGCCGGAGCATGACGCAAGACGGGCGCGGCGGCGGGTGTGATAGTCGGTAAATGGCCGCATACAGCGGGCCACCGCATCCGCAATGACCGCCGGGGGGTTCGTCCCGGCCGAGCAGCTAAAGGGAGATCCGATGCCGACGTTCGTTGTTACTTGTTTTCAGGGGCCATGCGCCGGGAGTCGGGCATGAGCTGCAATCACGGTTCCGCACGGCCGGGCCTTCCCGCGCATGACGACGCACCGATGAATATGCTGGACCCGTCGCGCCGGCGCTTCCTGCAATGGAGCGCGCTGGCGGTGGCTGCCGGGTTCCTGCGCTTTCCGCTGGACGCCGCCGCTGCCACGCCGGGCAAGGTCAGCGCGGTGCCGTTGCAGGATGTCAGGCTAAAGCCGTCGCTGTTCCTGGACTCGCTACAGACCAATCGCCGCTATCTGTTCGAGCTGGAACCGGATCGGCTGCTGCACAATTTCCTGCAATACGCCGGCCTGCCGCCCAAGGGCGAGGTCTATGGCGGTTGGGAAGGCGACACCATCGCCGGGCACACGCTGGGCCATTATCTGAGCGCGCTGTCCAAGCTATACGCGCAGACTGGCGATGCGGAGGTCAAGCAGCGCATCGACTACATCGTCGCCGAGCTGGCGCGTGCGCAGGCCAAGGACAAGGACGGCTACGTCGGCGGGTTCACCCGCAAGAACGACAAGGGCGAGATCGAGAACGGCAAGGTCGTGTTCGAGGAAGTGCGGCGCGGCATCATCAAGGGCAGCGCGTTCAACCTCAACGGCAGCTGGTCGCCGCTGTACACCGAGCACAAGCTGTTCGCCGGCCTGCTCGACGCCGATGCCTTGGCCGGCAATCGCCAGGCCATGCAGGTGCTGGTGCCGGTGGCCGGCTACTTCGCAGGGGTATTCGATGCGCTGAGCCACGCGCAGATGCAGCAGTTGCTGGACAGCGAATTCGGCGGTCTCAACGAGTCCTACATCGAGCTGGGCGCGCGCACCGGCGAGCAACGCTGGATCGACATCGGCAAGCGCCTGCGCCATGAGAAGATCATCGATCCGACCATCGCCGGCAAGGACGACCTGCCGCATCGGCACGCCAACACCCAGGTGCCAAAGTTCATCGGCGAGGCGCGCCAGTTCGAGGTCGCCGGGGATGCCGATTCGGCTG
Source organism: Lysobacterales bacterium (assembly GCA_015655035.1). Classification (GTDB taxonomy): domain Bacteria; phylum Pseudomonadota; class Gammaproteobacteria; order Xanthomonadales; family Xanthomonadaceae; genus JAATFS01. The sequence goes on from JAATFS010000058.1 coordinate 2,944, forward strand.
CGGCAGCACGCTTTTTCTGGGAAACGGTGACCCAGCACTACAGCTACGTGATCGGCGGCAATGCCGACCGCGAGTATTTCCAGGCACCGGACACCATCGCCGCGTTCCTGACCGAGCAGACCTGCGAGCACTGCAACAGCTACAACATGCTCAAGCTGACCCGGCACCTGTATCAGTGGACGCCGCAGGCGCGCTACTTCGATTACTACGAACGTACCCTGCACAATCACACGATGGCGGCGCAACACCCGGCCACCGGCATGTTCACCTACATGACACCGATGATCGCCGGCGGCGAACGCGGCTTCTCCGACAAGTTCGATTCGTTCTGGTGTTGCGTTGGCAGCGGCATGGAGGCGCACGCGCAGTTCGGCGACTCGATCTATTGGCAGGATGGACAATCGCTGTACGTCAATCTCTACATTCCTTCCGTACTGGACTGGAAGGCCGGCGATTTCGCGCTGGAGCTGGACAGCGGTGTGCCGGACAACGGCCGGGTGCGCTTGCAGGTGACGCGTGCCGGCGCCAAGGCACCGCGCCGGCTGTTGCTGCGCATTCCCGGCTGGAGCGAAGGGCGCTATGCGCTGAGCCTCAATGGGCGCAAGGTCAGCGGCAAGCAGGTCGATGGCTATGTGTTGCTGGAGCGGACCTGGAAAGCGGGCGACGTGGTCGCGCTGGAACTGGAGACTCCCTTGCGGCTGGAGCATGCCGCGGGCGATCCGGATACGGTGGTGGTGATGCGCGGTCCGCTGGCGTTGGCGGCCGATCTGGGCCCGGTGAGCGAGCCATACGACCAACCCGACCCGGCGCTGGTGGCCGATGTCTCGCCGCTGTCCGGCTTTACCGAACTGCCGCAGCCCGGGCGATTCCTGTCCAGCACCACGCAGCCACCGGCCTTGCAGTTCGTGCCGTTCTATTCCCAGTACGACCGCCGCAGCGCGCTGTACTTCAAGCGCATGGATTCTCAGGCCTGGGCAACGGAAGCGGCACGCCGCCAGCGCGACCAGGCCGAGCATGCGGCATTGCTGGCCAGCGCGGTGGACATGATCCAGTTCGGGGACGAAGCTTCGGAAAAGGCGCACAAGCTCAGCAGCGATACTTCGTTCGGCGGTGCCTATCGCCGGCAGAAGTGCCGCGACGTGCGCGGCAAGGGCTTCGTCGAGTTCGAAATGAAGGGCAGCGACAAGCCGCTGGCCTTGCGCCTGCGCTTCTGGGGCAGCGACAAGGGCCGGTTCAACATCCTGGTCGATGGAAAGCTGGCGGTCGAAGTGAAAGTGGAACGCGGCCAGGTGATCGATTTCGTCGATCACGACTATCCGTTGCCGCCTGACCTGACCAAGGGCAAGGCCCGCTTGCGCCTGCGCTTCGATCCGCAGCACGGCGACACTGCCGGACCGTTGTTCGGCGGCTGGCTGATCAACGTCTGATGCTCCTCGCGCGCCATGGGCTAGGTGCCATGGCGCGCCAATACCGTCCGGTCTCACAAGGAATCTTTATGGCGTTCATCCCGTCACCGCGTCGGCGCAGGCATGCCCGGCCGTTCGTCTTCGGCCTGTTCGTGCTCGCGCTCCTGGCCGGTTGCAAGGGAGCCGACGCACCGCCGGCATCGGCGTTGGACGGTGTATGGGTGATCGCCGATGGTCCTCAGTTCCCGGGGCCGCGCATGCTCCAGATCGACACCCGCGAGGGCGTGGCACAGGGCAGCATCATCACCGACTGGTACGGTCCGTTGCCGATGAACAAGCTGTCCATCGACGGCGATACCGCGCATTTCGAGATCGACAACGGCAATGCCAAGCTGCCACCGAAGCCGTGGACCGCGACCTTGCGCGACGGCAAGGTGCAGGTGGTGGGGGATATCTGGCACGCGCATGTGGACGTGACCGCCACCCGGGGCGACGCCGCGGACGCCAAGCGCCTGGCGTTTCCGGCGCCACAGCTGCCGCCCAAGCACGTGTTGGCCCCGGATGGACAGGCGGCCACGCCGCCGATGGGCTGGAGCAGCTGGAACAAGTTCGCCGACAAGATCGACGATGCCACCATTCGCGGTATTGCCGATGCGCTGGTGTCCTCCGGCCTGCGCGATGCCGGCTACGTCTACGTCAACATCGACGACGGCTGGCAGGGCGAGCGCGATGGCAACGGCGTGCTACAGCCGAACGCGCATTTCCCGGACATGAAGGCGCTGGCCGACTACGTGCATTCCAAGGGATTGAAGCTGGGTATCTATAGTTCGCCAGGCCCCAAGACCTGCGCCGGCTACACCGGCAGCTATGGCCATGTGGAGCGCGATGCGGCGACCTGGGCGGAGTGGGGGATCGACTATCTCAAATACGACCTCTGCTCGGGCGAGGGCATCTTCCGCAGCGCCGAGGATATCCAGCGTGCCTACCAGCAGATGGGTAGCGCGTTACGTGCCACCGGCAGGCAGATCATCTACAGCCTGTGCCAGTACGGCCGCGACAAGGTCGGCGGCTGGGGCCGTGATGTCGGCGGCCACCTGTGGCGTACCACCGGGGATATCGAGGACAAATACGAGGTCATGGCCGGTATTGGTTTCGACAAGAATGGCGATCCGGCCACGACCGGCCCCGGCGGCTGGAACGACCCGGACATGCTCGAAGTAGGCAATGGCGGGATGAGCGAAGACGAGTACCGCACGCATATGACGCTGTGGGCGATATCGGCGGCGCCGTTGCTGCTGGGCAA
>JAATFS010000296.1 GCA_015655035.1 Lysobacterales bacterium
GCCCAGCTCCAGCGACAGTTTCTTCAGCGTCGCCGCCGACTCGCGCGCCAGGTGCTGGCCGACCGGGGTCGAGCCGGTGAAGGTGAGCTTGCGCACGCGTGGATCGGCCAGCCATACGTCCACCACAGCGGCGGCATTGGCGCGCGAGGCGGTGACCAGGTTGAGTACGCCGGCCGGCACGCCGGCCTGCTCGGCCAGCCACGCCAGCGCCAGCGCGGTCAGTGGCGTGTCTTCGGCCGGCTTGGCTACGACCGTGCAGCCGGCCGCCAACGCCGGAGCGATCTTGCGCGCGATCATTGCGGCCGGGAAGTTCCAGGGGGTGATCGCGGCGACCACGCCAACCGGCTCTTTCAGCACCAACATGCGTCGCCCCGGCGCGGCGGCCGGGATCACGTCGCCGTAGGCGCGCACCGCTTCCTCGGCGAACCATTGCACGTAGCTGGCGGCATAGCCGATCTCGCCACGCCCTTCGGCCAGCGGCTTGCCCTGTTCGCGTGCGATCAGCCGGCCGAGGTCGTCCTGGTGTTGCAGCAGCAGCGCATGCCAGCGCCACAGGAAGTCGGCGCGCTGGCGCGCCGGCAGCGCACGCCAGGCCGGGAATGCCGCATGCGCGGCCTCGACTGCGGCGCGGGCATCGGCAGCGGCCGCGTCGGGCACCTGCGCGAAAGCGGTGCCGGTGGCCGGGTCGGTGACGTCGTAGCGAGCGCCAGAGGCGGCCTCGCGCCATTGCCCAGCAAGGTAGTGGCCGCTGCGTTGCAGGTCGGTATCGGAAAGGGTCAGGGGCATGGGAGCGTCATTTGCTGGAGTGTGTATTCCCTTCTCCCGGGTGCGGGGGAAGGTGCCGAAGGCGGAGGGAGGCGCCGCAGGCGCCTGGAAGTACCCTCATCCGCCCCTGCGGTGCAGCGTCTCCCGCACGCGGGAGACGGAAGGGGCAAGGCTCAGCATGCCGCTACCCGTACGGCGATGGCCTGCCCGACCTCGGTGGTGGAAGCACTGCCGCCCAGGTCGCCCGTACGCGGGCCGTCGCGCAGGACCTGCTCGATCGCCTGCACGATGGCGTCGTGCGCGGCGCGGCCCGCACCCTTTCCACCACCGAGGAAATCCAGCATCAGCGCGCCCGACCAGATCATCGCGATCGGATTGGCGATGTTGCGGCCGAAGATGTCTGGTGCCGAACCGTGCACCGGCTCGAACAGCGAGGGAAAGCGGCGCTCGGGATCGAGGTTGGCCGAGGGTGCAAGACCAATCGTGCCGGTGGTCGCCGGGCCCAGGTCGGAAAGAATGTCGCCGAACAGGTTGGAAGCCACCACCACGTCGAAGCGGTCCGGCTGCAGTACGAAGCGTGCCGACAGGATATCGATGTGCTGCTTGTCCACCGCCACCTGCGGGTAGTCGGCACCGATGGCGTCGGCGCGGCTGTCCCACCACGGCATGCTGATGGCGATGCCGTTGCTCTTGGTCGCCACGGTCAGGCGCTGGCGCGCGCGTGCGTTGGCCAGCTCGAAGGCGTACCGGAGCACGCGGTCGGTACCGTGGCGCGAATACACCGATTCCTGGATCACGATTTCGCGCTCGGTACCCTCGAACATGATGCCGCCCAGTGCGGTGTATTCGCCCTCGGTATTCTCGCGAACGACCAGATAATCGATGTCGCCCGGCTGCCTGCCGGCCAGTGGACACGGCACGCCTTCGAACAGCCGCACCGGACGCAGATTGACGTACTGATCGAACTCGCGCCGGAACTTCAGCAACGAGCCCCATAGCGAGACGTGGTCGGGTACCGTCGCCGGCCAGCCGACCGCGCCGAAATACAGCGCGTCCACGCCGGCCAATTGCGCCTTCCAGTCGTCCGGCATCATCTGCCCGTGTGCGGCATGCCAGTCGCAGCTGGCCCAGGGGATGTGCAGGCAGTCCAGTTGCAGGCCGAAGCGCGCGGCGGCGGCATCGAGTACGCGCAGGCCCTCGGGCATCACTTCCTGGCCAATGCCGTCGCCGGGGATCACTGCGATGCGGTAGCTGTGGGTCACGTGGTCATTCCTGTAGCGGAGGCCGGCGAAGAAACCGGCGCCATGGGATGGATTTCGTCGAGCCAGCCGCAGCGCAGTTCGGGTACCGAGCGCGCCAGTTGCTCGTAGTAGGGATGGTGCGGGCCATGATCGTAGTCGGCGCGCTCGACCCGGGTCAGTACCCGGCCGTGGCGCATCACCACGATGGCATCGCAGACCGCGCGCACGGCATGCAGGTCGTGGCTGATGAACAGGCACGAGATGCCCAGTTCGCGGCGCAGCTCGGCAATCAGCTCCAGCACCGCCGTGGCGACCACCGGATCGAGCGCGGAGGTAACCTCGTCACACAACAGCAGTTCGGGGTCGGCGGCCAGCGCGCGCGCCAGATTGACTCGCTGTTTTTGCCCGCCGGACAGTCCGCCGGGCAGTCGCCCGGCCAAGGCCGCCGGCAGTTTCACCAGGTCCAGCAGCTCGGCGCTGCGCTTGCGCAATGCCGGACCGCGCAGCCCATGGAAGAAGCGCAGCGGACGTTGCAGTATCTGCTCGATGGTGTGCGCCGGATTCAGCGCGGTGTCGGCCATCTGGAACACGATCTGGATCTGCCGCATCGCCTCGCGCCGACGCTCGCGCAGCGAATGCGCCAGGTAGCGGCCGTTGAACAGCACTTCGCCCTGGCACGGCTGCACCAATCCGGCGATCACCCGCGCCAGCGTGCTCTTCCCCGAACCGGACTCACCGATCACACCGATCGCCTGGCCGCGATCCAGACGCAAGCCGATGTCGTGCAGGATCAGCTTCTCCGGTCGCCCCGCCGCATCGACGCGGCCGTAGCCGGCGGCGATGTCGCGCACTTCCAGCAGTAGTTGTCCCGGCCCGACCTGCGGCGCCTGCAATGCCTGATGCGGTACTGCGGCGGCCAGCAGTTCGCGGGTATAGGCGTGGGCCGGGGCGTCGAGCAGGTGCTGGGTCGGCGCCAGTTCCTGGCAGCGCCCGTGGCGCAGCACCAGGACCTGGTCGGCCATCTGCGCCACCACCGCCAGATCGTGCGAGACGTAGACGGCGGTGGCATTGCGCTCGCGCACTACACGCCGGAACGCGGCCAGTACCTCGATCTGGGTGGTGACATCGAGCGCGGTGGTGGGCTCATCCAGGATCACCAGCTCCGGCTCGGTGATCAGCGCCATTGCCGCCATCACCCGTTGCAGCTGGCCACCGGAAACCTGGTGCGGATAGCGCCGGCCAAGCGTTTCCGGGTCCGGCAGCGCCAACTCGCGGAACAGCTCGACCGCCCGTTCGCGCGCCTGCGCACGCGGCATCGACCGATGGATCAGCACCGGCTCGATCACCTGATCCATCAGCGTACGCGACGGATCGAACGATGCCGCCGCACTCTGCGCGATATAGGCCACACGCCGGCCACGCAACGCACGTTGCTGCAACGGCGACATCGCCAGTACCTCATCCTCGCCCAACCGCACACTGCCGCCGGCGATACGGCAGCCCGCGCGCGCATGCCCCATCAACGCCAGCGCGGTCGTGGTCTTGCCCGAACCGGACTCACCGATCAGCGCCAACACCTGACCCGCCGGCACATCGAAACTCAACGCATCGACGATGGTCTGCTCCCCCTGCGGCCCGTCGGCGACGATGCGCAGGTCACGAACCGCTACCGCTGCGCCCATGGCGATGGCTCCTGGAGAGAGGGGTCATGGAAAGTGGCAGGGACTGAAACCCCTCGCAAAAAAAACAGCAATGTGCGCTGTTGCCGTTGGCTTTTGACTTGCCGGGCCCCCTTCCGCAACGGCGGAGCGGGCGGGTAAAACCCCGCAGGGGCAAACCCCTTGCCCTTGCCGTTGCCCGCAACACCAAACACACCCGGCAAATTCGCACCCCGGCCCACACCGCTCCTGCACAAAAGGGAAACAGCGCTCACCGCCGCACCCCCTGCCGCCCCGACAACCGATCGATCAACACATTCACCGACACCGTCAAGCTCGCGATCGCCAGCGCCGGCGCCAGCACCGCCACCCCGCCGTCGGCCAACACCCCGAGATTGTCCCGCACCAGCGTGCCCCAATCCGCCGCCGGCGGCTGCACACCCAACCCCAGGAAACTCATGCTCGCCAACAACAACACCACATAGACGAAGCGCAACCCCACGTCGACCAGGATCGGACCCAGAATATTGGGCAGGATCTCCCGCCCCATCAGATAACCGAACCCTTCGCCGCGAGTGCGCGCCACCGCCACGTAATCCATCGCCGCCACGTTGACCGCCAGCGCGCGCGCGATGCGATACGCCCCGGGCACATAGATGATCGCAGCCGTCAGCACCAACAAAGGCAGCGAAGAGCCGAACGCGGCCACCATGATCAGCGCGAACAACTTGCTCGGGATCGAAGTCAGCGTATCCAGCCCACGGCTGAGCAACAGATCCACCCAGCGCCCGGCCGCAGCCGCCAACAGCGCCAGCGTCGTGCCCAACGTACACGCCAGCAACGTCGCCGCTAGCGCCAGCCCAAGCGTGTAGCGCGCGCCCAGCACCAGCATCGCCAGCATGTCGCGCCCCAGGTAATCGGTGCCCAGCCAGTGCGCCGGCCCGATCGGCGCGAACACCGACCCGGCGCCGATCTCCGCCGCGCCCGGCGCCACCCAACGCGTGCCGAACAACGCCGCCGCCGTCCAGCCCAGCAACAACAGCGCAGCAATGGCGCCGCCAAGACCCAGCCGACCCAGCCGTGGACGCGGCCGGGCAACGACGGTTGCGCTGTTCGCGCTCATCCGGGCCTCCTCATCGCGGCTGCCGCAAACGTGGGTTGGCGAGACTGCCGAGCAGGTCGGCCAGCGTCACCAAGGCCAGATAGCCGGCGCAGAAGATCATCGTGCAGGTCTGCACCAGCGGCATGTCGCGCTGGATCACCCCATCGACCATCAACTTGGACACGCCGGGATAGTTGAAGATGGTTTCCACCACGATCACCCCGCCCAGCAGATAGGACATGCTCAGCGCGACCGCATTGGCGATCGGCCCGACCGCGTTGGGCAGCGCGTGTCCCAGCACCACCCGCGCCAGCCCGGCGCCCTTGAGCCGTACCATCTCGATGTACGGCGCGTCGAGCTGGTCGACCAGGGCCGCGCGGCTCATCCGCAGCATTTGCGCGCCGGTCACGCAGCACAGCGTCAGCACCGGCATCGCGAAGGTACGCAGCATCTGCCCGGCCGACTCGATGTCGCTGGCGTAGGACAGCGCCGGCAGCCAGCGCAGCTGCACCGCGAACAGCAGCACCGCCAGCGTGGCGACCAGGAATTCGGGCACCGAGACCACCGCCACTGCGCCAAGCGAAATCACCCGGTCGATCCAGCGCCCGCGCCGCACCGCCGCCACGATTGCCAGCAGCAACGCCACCGGGATCGCGAACACGGCGGTGATCGCCGCCAGCAGCAAGGTGTTGGGCAGGCGTGCGCCGATCAGCTCGCGCACGCTGGCGTCGCTGACCATCGAGCGGCCTGGATCGCCACGCAGCATGCCGCCCAGCCAGTCCAGGTAACGCAGCGGCGCCGCCCGATCCAGTCCCATCTGCCGGCGCAGCTCGGCCACCGCCTCGGGCGTGGCCTCCTGGCCCAGCTTCTCCTGCGCGGCATCGCCGGGCAGCACCGCCGTGATCGCGAACACGATCGCCGAGACCAGCAGCAGCGACAGCAGCCCCATCGCCAGGCGGGCAGCCAGCAACCTGAGCAGCGCGCGCCACATGCTCAGCGCTGCTCCAGCCAGACGTTCTCGGCGAAGGCATAACCCATCAGGCCGCCCAGCGGGTTCGGCAAGAGCCCCTTCAAGCGCGAGGTATGCGCATCCAGGCTGGACAGGAACAACGGGATCGCTACCCCGCCCTGCGCGTGGATCATGCTCTGCATGTCGGCATACAGGCGTTTGCGGCGCTCGAAATCAAGTTCCGACCGCGCGGCCAGCAGCAACTGGTCGAACTGCGCGCTCTTCCAATGTGCGTCGTTCCACGGCGCGTCGGACTGGAAAAACTGGCTGAGCACGGTATCGGCGTTGGGACGCTGGTTGACGTTGCCGAAGCCGATCGCGCTCTTGCCCCAATGGTTGGACCAATAACCGTCGGCCGGCATCCGCCGCACCTCCAGGTTCATGCCGATCCGGCGCGCGGCCTGTTGCAGGGTCAGCGCCATTTCCACCGAGTAGGTGGCCGCGGGCGAGGCGACCAGCGGGATCGGACTGCGCCCCAGGCCGCTGCGCAAAAAGTGGTGGCGAGCGCGCTCGGGATCGTGCTCGCGCTGCGGCAACCCGGAGAACCAGAAGCGGTTCTGGGGATCGATCGGCTGGTCGTTGCCGATCACTCCCTGGCCGAGCGCGATCGAGTCGAGCATCTGCCGGCGGTCGATCAGGTACTTCATCGCCAGCACCAGGTTGGGGTTGCGGCCCGGCTCCATGTCCTGGCGCATCGCCAGGTGGGTGTACTGGCCGGACGGAGTCGCAAACACCTCATAGCCGGATCGGGCCCGCACCCGCGCCGCCGAGCGCGGATCGATCGCCGCGACCAGGTCCAGATCGCCGGACAACAGCGCGTTGACCCGCGCGTTTTCGTCGCCCAGCCCGGAGAACTCGATCTCGTCCAGGTAGGGTTTGCCCGGCTTCCAGTAGCGCTCGTTGCGCACCACGATCGAACGCAGTCCGCGCTTGAATTCCATCAACCGGTACGGACCGGTGCCGATGCCACGGGAAAAGTCGCGGGTGCCAGCCGGGACGATGTGGAAGTGGAAGGTACCCAGCAGTACCGGCAGGTCCGCGTTGGGGCGATGCAGGCGCACCGTGACCTCGTCCGGTGCGGTCGCGCGCACGCTCTGGATCTGGTCGGCCAGCACCTTGGCCTTGGATATCGTGGCCGGGTCCTTGTGCCGCAGCAGCGAGAACACCACGTCCTGCGGCCGTAGCGGACGGCCGTCGTGGAACACCACGCCATGGCGCAGCGTGAACACCCAGGTCAGGGCATCGTCGCTGTCGAAGCGCTCGGCCAGCGCCGGCTGTGGATTCAGCCGGCCATCCAGCGCGGTCAGGCCGTTGTAGAGCATGCAGCCGCGCGCGTAATCGGTCTGGTTGGATTGCCTGGCCGGATCCAGGGTGTCGGCGATCGAGGCGCTGGCGCTGGCCACGCGCAAGCGGCCGCCACGGCGCGGGGTGGCCGCGTGGGCCGACCCGGCCAGCGCCAGCACGCTGCCGGACAGTGCCGCGCCCATGCCCAGCCCGGCCAGCAGCCGCAGCACATCGCGGCGGGTCGCGCCGCCCGCCAGTGCGTCGAGCACGCGTGCGCCGTCGTGGCCGGCGAGCGTATACAGGCGGCGGTGCGAATCGCTCATGCGCGGCGTCCCGAGCGCATCAGAAGTACTTCACCCAGGCCAGCGTGGTGCGGCGCTTGTAGCGGGCAAACGCCCGCGTGACCGGGTATAGCGCAAGTACCAGCGCCCCTGTGATCAGCCACACCATCCAGAACTGGTCCGGCTCCAAGCCGAAGCGGCTGCCCTGGTTGGGGCCGAACACCACCAGCAACCACTTGTAACCGACCACCAATACCGCCAGGTGCAGCAGATAGAAGAACATCGGCGCACCGCCGTAGGTGGAGACGAAGCGACTGAACGGGTTGTCGGCGTATTCGAACAGGGCCAATGCAAGCAAAGTACCGCCCAGCGTCAGCAGCAGGAAATCCAACGACGGGGGGTACTTGGTGTAGTTGAAAAAATCCATCACCGTCAGCAGCAAGCTGGTCTGCGGCTGCCACGGCGCGTTCTCACCATAGAGGTTGCTGGCGCGCAGCAGCAGCAGCGCGATCCAGCAGGCGCTGCCCAGGCCGACCAGAATGCGCTGGCGTCGGCGTCCATCCACCTGCGGCGAGAACAGCGGGCCGGCCACCCAACCCAGCAGGATCACCCCGATCCACGGTAGCGCTGGATACGTCAGGCGAATCTGCGGGATCGTGTCCTGGCTGACCCAGCCGCGATGCAGCAACAACGTCCACGGCACGTATAGCGGATGCTCCGGCGGCAACGAGATGCCCGCCAACGCGTTGTGCCCGCAAATGATGATCAGGCCGATCGCCAGCAGCAGCCTGCGTGGCAGCGACGAGGCGAACGCCAGCACGATCATCGACAACCCGATCGCCCACATCACCTGCAGGTAGATGACTTTCGGCAGCTCTCCCGCCCAGAGGAAACTGACCAGGGTGAGCTCCAGCAGCAAGATCAGCGCGCCGCGCTTGAGCAGGAACTCGCGCGCCGAGCGCGGCGTCGCGCCGGCCGGATGCGCATACAGCCACGCCGCCAACCCGGTCAGGAACACGAATGCCGGTGCGCAGAAATGCGCGGCCAGTCGCGAGAAGAACACCTGCGCCGGGGTGTCGACCACGCTCATCGGATCGCTCACCTGCAGATGCAGGTATAACGTCTCGCGCACGTGGTCCATCGTCATGATGCACATCACCAGCCCGCGCAGGGCGTCGATGGAAACGATGCGCCTGCCGTGCACGGCGCTAGCGGTAGCAACGGCAGATGGAAGCGAACGCGTGCTGATCGACGACATTGAAACCTCGCTAGGCATGAGGCGAACTGAAATCAGAAGTCGTACCTGGCCGACACGGTGAAGCTGCGCTCGGTGCCCGGATACACCCAGTACTGGCTGTAGGAGCTGACGTAGTATTCCTTGTCGAACAGGTTCTCCACATTCAGCGACAGCTTGAGCTGGGGCGTGGCCTTCCATGACGTCACCAATTTCCAGCTGAGGAACGACGGCAACTCGAACAGATCGACCTCACCGTAGGGTGCCACCGACCCCTCGCGGTCGCCGACGTACTGCACGCCGCCGCCAAGCGAGTAGTCGCCGAGCTGCTTGATCAGCAACACGCTCCCGCTGTGCTTGGGCACATTGGCCAGCTGCCTCCCGACCAGGCTCATGCCGGTGGCCTCAGCGTTGTCCTTGGTGACGGTCGCATCGGTGTAGGCATAGGACGCGGCCAGCCGCAGCGTAGGCACGATCTCGCCCTGCACATCCAGCTCCACGCCCTTGCTCTCCACCTCGCCGGCGGCCATGTTGTAGTTGTTCGGATCGACCGGATCGGGCGTGAGTACGTTGTTCTTCTCGATCTTGAACAGCGCCAGGGTGCTGCTCAGGCGCCCGCCCAGGCTGTCCAGCTTGGCACCGATCTCGTAGGACTTGCCCTTTTCGGCATCGAAGGCGTGGCTGACATCGTTCTCATCCGGGCGGCTGATGCCGCTGTTGGGACGGAAGCTGCGCGCGGCGGTGGCGTACAGCGACAACTCGGGTATCGGCTGGAACACCACCCCTACCCGGGGACTGGTCGCCGACAGCGACTGCGAGGTGGTGCTGCCGTTGCGCAGGTTGTAAACGTCCTGGTCGTAGCTGTCGCGGCGGACGCCCAGCAACGCCTTCCAGCGCTCGCTCAGCTCGATCTGGTCCTGGGCGTAATAGGCCCAGGCGCTCTGCTTCTCGCGGGTGGAGGTGGTCAGCGCCAAGCTCGGCTTGGCCGCGCCGTAGACCGGATCGAGCAGGTCGATGCCGTAGACGGCACCGCTCGGATCGGCCGACAACTGCTCGCGGCGGTCAGTGAAGCGGTAGCCGTCCACGCCGAACAGCAGGTTATGGGTAATCGCGCCGGTGCTCACGCTGCCGAGCACTTCGAAGCGTCCGGAAGTGTCGATGGCACGGTTGTCACGGGTGCGAATGCGCCGCCGCAGCGTTTGTCCGTCGTTGATCAGCGCGCCATATGGACGCACCTCGCTGGCGGTGCCTGCCAGCGAACTTTCGCGATAGCTGAGGCCGGTCTGGAACGACCAGGTGTTCTGGAAGTAATGCTGCAAAAATATCTGGTGGCCAGTCGACTTGGTCAGGTGATTGCCGTCGTTGGGCTCGCCGTAGAAGGCAGAGATCGGCACCGCGCCCAGCCGGCCGTCGACGGCGACCACGCCACGGTCGAACGGGATGCGCTGCTTCACCGCCTCCACTTCGTAGGACAGCGTGGTGTCGGGCGAAATCATCCAGATGAACGACGGCGACGCAAGATAGCGCTCGTATTCGACGGTGTCGCGGAAGCTGTGGCCATCCTGGTAGGCAGCGTTGAGGCGGTAGGCCACGGTCTCGCTCAGCGGCCCGGTCAGGTCCAGCGACGTACGGTAGGCGTCCCAGCTGCCGGCCGAGGCCTCGATGCTGTAGGCCGGCTTGAACAGCGGCTTCTTGGTGGCGATGTTGACCGCGCCGCCAGGCTCGCCGCGACCGTACAAGGCCGACGACGGTCCCTTGAGGATCTCGATGTTCTCGACGTTGGCACCGTCGCGCACGCCGCTATAGCCACGGCTGGCGTTGAACCCATTGACCATGTAGTCCGAACCGAAGTTCGGGTCGCCCGTGAAACCGCGCATGGCGTAGCTGTCCCACAGGCCGCCCAGGTTGCTCTGGCGCGAGATGCCGCCGTTGAGATCGAGCGCCTCGGCCAGGGTGGTGACGCCCGCATCCTCCAGCAGATCCTTGCCGAGGATGCTGATGCTCTGCGGAAGATCCTTGATCATCGCCGGGCTCTTGGTGGCGCCGGTAGCGGTGAGATCGCGGTACGGCTGCTGTTGACGCTTCACCTCGACCGCGTCCAGATCGGTGGCCTGCTGCGCCAGTGCGCTGGAGATGCCACAGGCGAGCAAGGACAGCAGCGGCAGGAGACAACAAGGGCGAACCAGAAGACGTGACATGTGGCGGTGGCTCCAGTGGGGTGGGATGAACCATCGATAGCGGTCGTGCTGCCGTGGCGGCAGCGAGGGCCGGCGGACGCGCTCGCCTCGCTCGCGGCGCACCCTCCGGTCGTTAACGACTTCGTCACGAGAATGAAACCTTGAAATCAAAGTGGTCTTGTACGAAACGTGGCGCTTTTCCACTTTGCGATTACCTGCGGCAGCGAACATGCGCACCGGCATATTCCGCCATGAATAGCGGGTCCGGCGGCGCATTGCTCTACCTCGACCAAAGCCGCGCACCGCACCAGGCAAGCCGGGCGCAACCGGCGGCCGCCTGATCGAGTCACTACCTGCCCGCACTCGCCGCTGGCGACCGGCCTGAACCCGCCATCGTGGAAGACGCGCCCCAAAAAAAGCACCCTCACGAGCTGAGGATGCTGTGGGAACCAGAACGCGCCCCGGCTTTTTCCCAGAAGACGTCACTCTGCTTGGGGCTGGAAAACATCCTCGTAGAAGCCACTGGTCTCGACCGTCACCGTCAACGGGGTCTCGCCCTGGTTACGAAAATACCAGCCGTGCGATCCTTCAAACGGCGCGGTCAGGGCTCCC
>JAATFS010000014.1 GCA_015655035.1 Lysobacterales bacterium
CGTCCTCGGCGCGACCCTCGGATTCGTCGCGCTGCTGGTGCTGGCGGGACTCGGGCTGCACCGCCTGCTGGCCGGCTGGCCGGCGTTCGCACTGGCCTTGCACTGGGCCGGCGTGGCATTCCTGGTCTACATGGCCTGCAAACTGCTGCGCGACGACGGCGCGATCGGCCCGGAAGGAGTACCGCCACGCGCGTCCTTTTGGAACGGCGCGCTGATGCAGTGGCTCAATCCCAAGGCCTGGCTGGCCGCCACTGCGGGCATCGGCCTGTACGCCGACGACTCGGCCACTGCCCTGGCCCAGTTCGCGGCCTTGTACCTGCTGATCTGCTACCCCTCGCTGCTGTGCTGGGTCTGTGCCGGCACGTTGCTGCAAGGCCGCCTGCGTAGGTCCTCGGCGTTGCGCCTGCTCAACCGGCTGCTGGCGGTCCTGCTGCTGCTCAGCGCCGCTTATCTGGCCTGGCCGTCCTGAACCAGGCCCGCGCGGTACTGGCCGGGCGTGACCGCCCAGGCGCGCTTGAAACAGCGCTGCAGATGCGCCTGGTCGGCGTAGCCGTGCGCGTAGGCGACGTCGGCGATGGGCTCTCCTCGGCATAGCGCGGCACGCGCGCGCCGGAACCGGCAGTCGAGCAGGTAGGCATGCGGGGTAAGGCCATAGGCGTTGCGGAAGGCACGAATCAGCTGCCAGGGGGACAGCCCGGCGACGCTGCACAGCTCCTCCAGCCGCAGCGTACGGGCATGCTGGGCGTGGATGTAGTCGGCGACCTGCCGCATCGGCGCGGTGTCAGGCGGCGTAGGCCGGCGCGGCACCTCCAGCCGGGCGTACAGCAGTTCCAGGAACCCGAACAGCGCCGACTCCGCCCCGAGCGGATCGGCCGCGCTGGCCTCCAGCGCGCGGTGCATGCGGTCGAAGCCGCGATAGATCTGCGGATCCCGGCTCAAGCTGGCGCCCAGCATGTGCAGCGCATCCTGGCGCGTCAGCCCCAGCGCCGCTTGCAGCGGCTGTAGCCAGCCCGGGTCCAGGTACAGCATGCGGAACGACCAGCTGCGGCCATGATCGGGATTGCAGGCATGCACGTCGCCGGGATTGATCAGGGTCAGCATTCCCGAGCCGATCTGCTGCCGCAACCGGCCGTTGCGATAGACCGCCCGCCCGGCATCGATGGCGCCGATGGACAGCTGCTCGTGCGTGTGCGGCGCGTAGCACAGCGAACGGGCATCGGCGACCTGGCGCATCTCGACGAACGGCAACGCAGGATCGCGCCAGAACCGCTGCCGGCCGTGCCCGGCGGCCGCATCGGCATCGAGGTGAGACGAGGAAGGCGGCATCGACATCGGCCAAGCCTACCGCAGCGCACCACGGGCCATCTCCTCTCTCTTCCATGAATTGCACGGTTTGTCCATGATCGCAATGGGTGGTCGCGAACGGTCGGATCGGGCAAGCTCCCACCTCGCTTGCCGCCGGAGCCACCAATGCCGCCCAGTCTGTCCCGTCTGTTGTCGCTTGCCATCGCCGCCGCCTTGAGTCTTTCGCTGGTCCCGCCGGCGGACGCGGCGAAGAAGAAGGGCTCGCGCACGCACGCCACACAGCCACGGGCCAAGGCAAGCAAGCCGAGCAAGACCTCGAAGGCAAAAGCCAGGCCCAAGGCCCGCCAGGCCGCCGCGCCGGTGGTACAGAGCAAGGCCCAACAGCTGAACCTGATCTACGACCAGTACTGGGACGCCTCGCTCAGGCTCAATCCTTTGCAGGCCACGTTCCAGGGCGAGAACCGCTACAACGATCAGCTGCCCAACTTCCTGTCGTCCGCATTCCGCCAGCAGTCGCACGAGTTCACGCAGGAATGGCTGCGCAAGGTCGAGGCATTGGGGCCGGAAGGATTGAGCGGGCAGGACCTGCTCAGCTACGAGATCTTCTTGCGCGACGCCCGGAGCGCACTGGCCGCCGAGGCCTTCCCCGGCTGGATGCAGCCGATCAACCAGTTCTACAACATCGCCAGCATCGCGGTGATGCTCGGGTCCGGCACCGGCGCGCAGCCGTTCAACACCGTGCAGGACTACGACAACTGGTCGCGCCGTTCGCTCGGCATCCCGGCTCTGTTCGACCAGGCCATCGCCAATATGCGCCAAGGCATGCGGGCCGGCGTGGTGCAGCCCAGGGCATTGATGGAGAAGGTGCTGCCACAGCTGGATTCCATCATCAAGCCCGGTGCCGAGGAAAGCCTGTTCTGGGGACCGGTGCGCAACCTGCCGGCGGACTTCAGCACCGAGGACAAGCAACGCATCACCGCCGAATACAAGCGCATGATCGAGTACCGGCTCATGCCCGCCTACCGCGAACTACGCGGCTTCATCGCCACCGAATACCTGCCGGCGTGCCGCACCACCGACGGCATGGCAGGACTGCCCAATGGCGCGGCTTGGTACGCCAACAACGTACGCCAGAGCACCACCTCCGACCTCACCCCCGAGCAGATCCACCAGACCGGCCTGGCCGAGGTTGCGCGCATCCATGCGCAGATCCAGGAAGTGATGAAGCAGGTGAAGTTCCGCGGCACCATGCCGAAGTTCTTCACGTTCATGAAGAACGACAAGCGCTTCACCTTCAAGAGCGAAGACGCGATGCTGAGCTACTACCGCGGCCTCGAATCCAAGGTAGACGCCAACATCCCCCGGCTGTTCTCGCTGATGCCGAAGGCCGGTTTCGAGGTTCGCCCGGTGGAGCCCTACCGTGCCCAGTCCGCCGCAGGCGGTTCGTACATGCGCCCCAGTGGCGACGGCTCGCGCCCGGGCATCTTCTACGTCAATACCCACGACCTGCCTTCGCGCAAGACCTGGGATGCCGAGGATCTGTACCTGCACGAAGCCATTCCTGGCCACCATTTCCAGCTCGGCTTGCAGCAGGAACTGACCGACCTGCCCAAGTTCCGCCGGTTCGGCGGCGAGACCGCCTTCATCGAAGGCTGGGGCCTGTACACCGAATCGCTCGGCAAGGAACTGGGCCTCTACCAGGACCCCTATAGCTACTTCGGCTACCTGCAGAACGAGCTGTGGCGAGCGATCCGCCTGGTGGTGGATACTGGGCTGCACAGCAAGGGCTGGACCCGGCAACAGGTGATCGACTACATGTTGCAAAACTCGGCCTCCAGCCAGACCGACGCCGTGGCCGAGGCCGAACGCTACATGGCCATTCCGGGCCAGGCACTGGCCTACAAGGTCGGCGAGATGAAGATCGAACAATTGCGCGACCAGGCCCGACGCGAACTCGGCCCGCGCTTCGACGTGCGTCAATTCCACGCCGAAGTACTGAAGGACGGTTCGGTACCGTTGGATGTGCTGCAAGAGAAGATCGAACGCTGGATCACCAGCCAAAAGAGCTGAACGGCGATCAGCGTCTCGGCGGCTATCACGCGATAGCGGAGCTCCATGGCTCATCGCGCGTCATTGCGCCGCATCGCAACGATTCGCGCATACGCCGAAGTAACGCATGAC
>JAATFS010000045.1 GCA_015655035.1 Lysobacterales bacterium
AGATGGTCGTGCAGGGCGCGGTCAACCCCGACGAGTTCTACGTCTACAAGCCCACCCTGCAAGCCGGCAAGCCGGCGATCCTGCGCCGTTCGATCGGCAGCAAGGCCATCCGCATGGTGTATTCGGATGTCCCCGGCGAACGTGTTCGGATAGAAGACACCCCGGTCGAGCTGCGCACGACGTTCTCGATCAGCGACGAGGATGTGCAGGAGCTGTCCAAGCAGGCACTGATCATCGAGAAGCATTACGGTCGCCCGATGGATATCGAATGGGCGAAGGACGGCGTCAGCGGCAAGCTGTTCATCGTGCAGGCGCGCCCTGAAACGGTGAAGTCGCGCAGCCATGCCACCCAGATCGAGCGTTTCGCGCTGGACGGCAAGGGCGCCAAGATCCTGGCCGAAGGCCGCGCGGTCGGCGCAAAGATCGGCAGCGGCGTGGCCCGCGTGGTGCGTTCGCTGGAGGACATGAACCGCGTGCAGCCTGGCGACGTGCTGATCGCCGACATGACCGATCCCGATTGGGAGCCGGTGATGAAGCGTGCCTCGGCAATCGTGACCAACCGCGGCGGCCGCACCTGCCACGCAGCGATCATCGCCCGTGAGCTCGGGGTGCCGGCCGTGGTCGGTTCCGGCAACGCCACCGACGTGATCAGCGACGGCCAGGAAGTGACCGTCAGCTGCGCCGAGGGCGACACCGGCTTCATCTACGAAGGCCTGCTGCCGTTCGAGCGCACGACCACCGATCTGGGCAACATGCCGCCGGCACCGCTGAAGATCATGATGAACGTCGCCAACCCGGAGCGCGCGTTCGATTTCGGCCAGTTGCCCAATGCCGGCATCGGCCTGGCGCGCCTGGAGATGATCATCGCCAGCCATATCGGCATTCATCCCAATGCACTGCTGGAATACGACAAGCAGGATGCCGATACCAGGAAGAAGATCGACGCCAAGATCGCCGGCTACGCCGATCCGGTCAGCTTCTATGTCAACCGACTGGCCGAGGGCATCGCGACCCTGACCGCATCGGTGGCGCCGAATACGGTGATCGTGCGCTTGTCGGACTTCAAGTCCAACGAATACGCCAATCTGATCGGTGGCTCCAACTACGAGCCACACGAAGAGAATCCGATGATCGGCTTCCGCGGCGCCAGCCGTTACGTCGATCCGTCCTTCACCGCCGCGTTCTCGCTGGAATGCAAGGCCGTGCTCAAGGTCCGCAACGAGATGGGCCTGGATAACCTCTGGGTCATGATCCCGTTCGTGCGTACGCTGGAGGAAGGGCGCAAGGTCATCGAGGTGCTGGAGCAGAACGGACTCAAGCAGGGCGAAAACGGCCTGAAGATCATCATGATGTGCGAGGTGCCGTCCAACGCCCTGCTCGCCGACGAATTCCTCGAGATCTTCGATGGCTTCTCGATCGGCTCCAACGACCTGACCCAGCTGACACTGGGCCTGGACCGCGATTCGTCGATCGTCGCGCACCTCTTCGATGAACGGAATCCGGCAGTGAAAAAACTGCTATCGATGGCGATCAAGGCGGCCCGCGCCAAGGGCAAGTATGTCGGCATCTGCGGGCAGGGCCCGTCCGACCATCCGGATCTGGCGGAATGGCTGATGCAGGAAGGCATCGAGTCGGTCTCGCTCAATCCCGACACGGTGGTCGACACCTGGCTGCGGCTGGCCAAGCTCAAAAGCCAAGACTGATGCCCCTATGTCGCTGACCCCAATGGGAAATCTGGCGGCGGCAGCCCCTGCTGCCGCAAAGGCGGCATCGACCCGGCCGTTCCGTTGGGAAGACGTGGACTGGACCCAGATTCTGCTGAACTGGGGGACGGCGCTGGTCATCCTGTTGGCAGGCATCTGGCTGGCACGGCTGCTGAGCCAGTGGCTGCATCGCGCGCTCACTCGGGCACGCGTGGAATCCACGTTGAGCAACTTTCTGCGCAACGTGGCCTACGCATTGGTCGTGGTGCTGGTCGCGGTCACCGCGTTGCAGAAGATCGGCATACCGCCCACCTCGCTGTTCGCCGTGCTGGGTGCGGCCGGCCTGGCGGTCGGCCTGGCGCTGAAGGACTCGCTATCCAACATCGCCTCCGGCGTCATGCTGATCGTGTTGCGGCCGATGCGTGCCGGCGACCACGTGGTCGTGGCAGGCGAGGAAGGTTTTGTCGACGAAATCCGGATCTTCCAGACCCGGATTCGCACCAGCGACGAACGCATCGTCACCGTCCCCAACAGCACCATCACCACCTCGCCGATCGTCAATTACAGCACCCTGCCCAACCGGCGCCTCGAAATCACCGTGGGTGTCGGTTACGAAGACGATCTCAAGAAAGCTCAGCAACTGCTGTTGCAGATCGCCAAGGACAACCCGAAGGTACTGGAAACGCCGGCACCTTTCGTGCAGGTGACCAACCTGGGAGAAAGCACGGTCGATCTGGTGTTGTTTGCCTATACCCGCAACGGCGATTTCGGCGAGGCCAAGAGCATCACGCTGGCGGAAATTCGCAACCAGCTGCTGGAAAACGGACTCAACATTCCGTATCCGCAACGCGACCTCCACGTATACCACCACGACGCCGACGGCAAGCCGATCTCTGATCTCCTGCTGAAAGGCATCACGGACGACGGCGACACCACCACCGGGCCGCCGCTGGCCAAGTAATCGGCCCTACAAAAAAGCCGCCTCCTCGGATGCGGCTTTTTCATATCCGGATCAAGCCGGTTCGATCATCCGGCCGATCAGCTCAACCCTGCCCGCCCAACACGCCCATGAATTGCCGATAGTGGCGCAGCTCTTCGATGGAATCGTGCACATCGCTCAGCGCGGTATGGCTGGAGGTCTTGGCCACACCGGCCGAAACGTTCGGAGCCCAGCGCCGCGCCAGCTCCTTGATCGTGGACACATCCAGGTTGCGGTAATGGAAATAGCGCTCGAGCCGAGGCATCTGGCGGTGCAGGAAGCGTCGATCCTGGCAGATTGAATTGCCGCACATCGGCGAGGCACCGGCCTTGATCCACTCGGCCAGGAACGCCACCGTCTGCGCCTCGGCCTGAGCATGGTTGACCTGGCTATCGAGCACACGCTGCCACAACCCCGAGCGGCGATGCTGGTTGCGATTCCACTCGTCCATCGCCTCCAGCGTCTCCAGCGAATGCACGATGGCGTATTCCGGGCCTTCCGCCAGCACGTTGAGCTGGGCATCGGTGACCACCGTGGCGATCTCGATAATGGAGTCGCGATCAGTATCCAACCCGGTCATTTCCAGGTCGATCCAGATCAATCGGTCGTTGTCCGCGAGGTTGTCCGCCATGTCACCGCCAGTTGCGAGGCGCGCCTAAGCGCAGCCGGGTTGTCAGGAAAGGGGCGCATGATACCGCAGCGGAGGCAAGCCGCCCGCCCCGGCAATGTCCGATCAACCCGGCAACAACGGCTTGCCACGTTTGACGCGGAAATAATTGGTCAAGCGCAGGCTCGCCTCGGCCGCAAGTAGCCCGCCCTGCACCTGCACACGGTGGTTGTGCCGGGGATCGGCAGGCAGGTCGAACACGCTGCCGCATGCACCGGTCTTGGGATCGCCTGCAGCGAACACCACTCGCGCGATGCGCGCATGCACCATCGCCATCGCACACATCGCGCAAGGCTCCAGGGTCACGTACAACGTGCATCCGATCAGCCGATGATTGCCCAGGCGACGCCCCCCTTCGCGCATCGCCATGATTTCGGCATGCGCACTGGGATCGTGGCTGGCGATGTTGAAGTTCCAGCCTTCGGCCAGTAGCCCACCTTCCGGCCCCACCAGGATCGCGCCCACGGGAATCTCGTCGTACTCGCGCTCGGCACGATCGGCCAGTGCCAGCGCCTGCCGCATCCAGCGTTCGTCGTCATCCTGCGACGAACAGGCAAGATCCGATTGCGCCATCACGTTCACCGCCCTTTCCCCTCCTGCTTGCACAGGAATTCGGCGAACGCCGCCAGCGTGGCCTCGCTGACGTGGTGTTCGATACCCTCTGCATCCCGGCGGGCGATGGCCTCGTCGACGCCCAGCGCGATCAAGAAGCGTTCTACCGTCTGGTGACGCTCACGACTGGACGCCGCCAGCGCTTCGCCGGCAGGGGTCAGGAACACCCCCCGGTATGGACGCTGCACCACCCAGCCGTCCCGCACCAACCGCTTGAGCATCTTGGCAACGGTAGGCTGGGCGACTCCCAGGCGCGCGGCGATATCGACCTGGCGTGCCTCGCCGCCATCGACCAGCAAATCGGAAATCAGCTCGACATAGTCCTCGATCAGCTCGGCCCGCCTGGCCTCGCGCACCTGCCGAAAGCTCTCGACATGCACCTGCGCATCGATCAGTGCAGGCATCACCGATTCCAGCTTTTCGCTCTTGCCCACCATCGGCCTCTTTATTGAATTCGGGACGGTCGCCCCTTGGCCTTCATTTTGAAGCAGTACGGCCTTCAATACGATCTACATTGCCTATACTCATTAAGATAGCATTTGCTATATTATTCGAATCCAGCGCGACGGCCCCTGCCAATGACTACCGAATCCACTCGCCATCCCGTTCTGCCGGACCACCGCGAAGAGCACTCCATGAGCCTGGGAAACATGAACGGCAGCGTTGCCGTCCCTAGCGGCGGCCACTGGTGGTTCCGTCTGCTCGCCTTCCTCGGGCCGGGCTACATGATCTCGGTGGGCTATATGGATCCCGGCAATTGGGCCACGGACCTGGCCGGCGGCTCCAGCTTCGGCTACCTGTTGCTGTCGGTGATC
>JAATFS010000256.1 GCA_015655035.1 Lysobacterales bacterium
ACCCAGCGGCATCGACGAGGACCGGTTGCTGCGCATCAACCTCGGCGGTGTTGGCCTGGGCACCAACGCCGATGCCCGCACTCGCGAGGACTTGTCCATTCTGCGCGGACTGCCGGGGGTGGAGACGGCAACCACCCTCCAGCAGCTGCCGCTTTCGCAAAATGGCGAATTCAATGCATCGATCGGTCTGCTGCCGGACCAGGACGTTTCCACGCTCTCGGCGTCCATGTACATGGGCTGCGAGGACGTATTGCCAACCCTCGGCCTGACCCTGGTGGCCGGGCGAAATCTCGAAACCACCGACTGTCAGGACTACTCGGCGATCGAAAGCGGAGTTAGCGATTTCAGCAAACTGCGGGCTTCGGTCCTGATCAATCAGGAAACTGCGCAACGGCTCTTTCCCAAAGGGACTGCGCTCGGAAAAAACATCTATACAGGCGACTTGCCGCTGACCGTGGTCGGCATCGTTTCCTCCCTGGCGCGAGCGAACGCGGGCAAAGACGGCGCCTATGCGCTGGTCCTACCGCTGCGGATGAACTTCAGCAATGGTGGCTCCTACGTGATACGGGTGAAGGACCCGGCACGGCGGAACGAGGTAATGGCCAGTGCCACTGGCGCGCTCTTGAAGAACGACGCCAGCCGAATCCTGCTTGAACACAACAGCTATGAAGAACTGCGGCGCAACTTCTTCAGCAATGACCGCGACATGATCGGCCTGCTGCTGATCGTCTGCGCGCTGCTGCTACTGGTCACCGCACTGGGCATCATCGGCCTGGCCAGTTTCTGGGTACAACAGCGGACCCGGCAGATCGGCGTGCGCCGCGCATTGGGCGCGACCGAGGCGCAGATCCTGCGCTACTTCCAGACCGAGAATTTCCTGCTGGTCACCATTGGCATCGTGCTGGGCATGCTGCTGGCGTTCGCGCTCAACCAGTTGCTGATGCGCAAGTACGAATTGCCACGCCTGCCGCTGCTGTATTTACCCATCGGCGCGGTGGTGCTGTGGTTGCTGGGCCAGGTGTCGGTGCTGTGGCCGGCGCGTCGCGCCGCCAGTGTGCCCCCGGCCATCGCCACGCGCAGCGTCTGAACGCGTCACTGGATAACCGGAGTCCACCATGCTTGCCTACTACTTCAACCTGGCCTTGCGCAGCTTCAAGCGCAACAAGGTGCTGACCGCACTGATGGTGCTGGCGATCGCGCTCGGCATCGGCGCGTCGATGACCACGCTGACGGTGTTCCATGTGCTCTCGGGCGATCCGATCCCGGACAAGAGCGACAGGTTGTTTTACGTGCAGATGGATCCGCTGCCGATGGCCGAATACACCCCGGGCGAGGAACCCCCACTGCAGCTGACCCGCTTCGATGCGGAAAAGCTGCTGCAGGAAAAACGCGGCAAGCGCCAGGCGATGATGTCCGCAGGCAGTGTCGCGATCGAGCCGGATACGCCCGGGCTGACCCCGTTCATGCTGCAGGGACGCTTCACCTCGGCCGATTTCTTCCCGATGTTCGAGGTGCCGTTCGCGTATGGCCAGGCATGGACCGGCGCCGATGATCAGGCCCACGCGCGCGTGGCGGTGATCAGCAACGAACTGAGCCAGAAGTTGTTCGGCAATGCCGATCCCACCGGCCGCACCTTGCAGCTGGGCAGCACCGCCTTCCGTGTGGTTGGCGTGGTGAGCGACTGGAATCCCAACCCACGCTTCTACGACTTGACCAACAATCAGTACAGCGGCGATCCGGAAGAGATCTACGTCCCGTTCTCGACCACGCGTGACCTGAATTTATCGCCTAGCGGCAATATGAGTTGCTGGGGCGATGCCGGCGATGACATGGCCGCGATAAATGCGCCCTGCATATGGATCCAGTACTGGGTGGAGCTGGGGTCGGCCGCGCAAGCCGCCGACTACCGCGCCTACCTGTCCAACTATTCCGACCAGCAACGCGCGGCCGGCCGCTTCCAGAGCCCGACCAATGTACGCCTGAGCGATGTGATGACCTGGCTGGACCACAACCAGGTGGTGCCCAGCGATGTGCGCCTGCAGGCGTGGCTGGCGCTGGGGTTCCTGGGCGTGTGCCTGCTCAACACCGTCGGCCTGCTGCTGGCCAAGTTCCTGCGCCGTGGCGGCGAGATCGGCGTGCGCCGTGCCCTGGGGGCCTCGCGCGGCGAGATCTTCCTGCAGTGCCTGGTCGAGGCCGGCACGGTCGGCCTGGCCGGCGGCGTGCTGGGGCTGGCGCTGGCCATGTTGGGGCTGTGGGCGGTGCGCCACCAGCCCACCAACTACGCGGCCCTGGCGCACATGGACGCGCCGATGCTGTTGATCACCTTCGTCCTGGCCATCGCCAGCAGCCTGGTCGCAGGGCTGCTGCCCGCCTGGCGGGCCATGCAGGTCACGCCCGCCATCCAGCTCAAGTCGCAGTAGGAGCCACCTCATGGAAATCCGACCCATCCTGTCCACGCTGCGGCGTCACAAGACCGCTGCCAGCCTGATCGTGCTGGAGATCGCCCTGAGCTGCGGCATCGTCTGCAACACGCTGTTCCTGATCGGCAACCGCCTGAGCCACATGCAGCGGCCCAGTGGCGTGGATGAGGCGCATCTGGTCTTCGTCCGCGCCAACGGCATCAGCAAGGACGCTGACGCCAAGGCCGTGACCCGCGCCGACCTGGACGGCCTGCGCGCGATCCCGGGGGTGAGCTCGGCCACCACGATCAACCAGATTCCGTTCGGCGGTTCGGTCTGGATGAGCAGCATCAAGCTTCAACCGGACCAGGAAGCATCGACGTTGACCACCACCAACTACATGGTGGCCGAGGACGGGCTGAAGACGATGGGCTTGAAGCTGCTGGAAGGGCGTGATTTCAATCCATCCGAATACGTGGACCAGAACGCCAATGAAGAAGCCAACAACTACCCATCGGTGATCCTCACTCGCGCCTTGGCCCAGCGCCTGTTCCCCAGCCAGAGCGCGATCGGTCGATCGATCTACGTGTTCGGCACTCAGCCGCACCGTGTGGTGGGCGTGATCGCGCATCTACCCAAGCCACGCGATAAGGGGCCCGAATCCGAATACGACATGTCCATGCTGTTCCCGGCGCGCTTCAGCTACGCCGATGGCGGCGTGTACGCGCTGCAGGTGGCCGACCCGGCCCAGCGCCAGGCGGTGCTGGAACAGGCCAAGAAATTGGTCGCCAGCCATGGCCCTACCCGCATCATCAGCAAGTCCACTACCGGCACCCAGGAAGAGATTCGCAACAAGTACTACCGCAACGACCGTGCCATGGCCTGGCTACTGGTGGCCGTGGCCGTCGCACTGCTGGTGGTAACCGCGCTGGGCATCGTCGGCCTGGCCAGCTTCTGGGTGCAGCAGCGCACCCGCCAGATCGGCGTGCGCCGCGCATTGGGCGCAACCAAGGCGCAGATACTGCGCTACTTCCAGACCGAGAACTTCCTGCTGGCCACGGTCGGCATCGTGCTGGGCATGGTCCTGGCCTATGCCATCAACCAACTGCTGATGGGCAAGTACGAACTGCCGCGCCTGCCGCTGATATACCTGCCGGTCGGTGCGGTACTGCTATGGCTGCTGGGGCAGCTGGCGGTGCTGTGGCCTGCACGTCGCGCCGCGAATATTCCACCGGCCATCGCCACGCGCGCGGCATGAAGACCCTGCGCAGGCCAGCTTGCATGGGAAGGCAAGCACGATGAACTACGCCGTCGAAACCGGCCTGCACGGCCTGCGCCGTCACCCTCGCACCATGCTCCTCTCCATCCTGACCCTGGCATTGGGGCTGGCATCGGTAATGACCATGCTCAACCTGCTGGCGATGCTGTCCACCGATCCACTGCCGGGCATCAGCCAGCAGCTGTACCTGGGCTGGGTGGATTCAAGAAAACCAGGGCAGAGTAGCGACGGGCGGCACGACGATATTGCCCATCCGCCGCGGCTGTGGAAGCTGGCCGATGCCGAAGCGGTGGCACGCTCCACTCCCCAGTTCCGACAAGCGGCACTGGTTGCAACCGCGCTGGATATCGTGCGCGAGGATGGCTCCAAGCGCAGCAATGTCCGCGCCGTGCTTTCCACCGGGCCGATGCCTTCGATATTCGGCGTACCCCTGCTGCAGGGGCGCTACTGGACACCTCAGGAGGAGCGCGAACATACGCCCGTGGTGATCCTGGAATCATCTATCAGCCAGGCGTTGCTGGGGACTACCAACGGCGTGGGTCGCAATGTCCGGATCGGCAAAGCGGTGTTCCGGGTCATCGGGATCAGCCAGGCGTGGAATCCGCAACCGCATGTCTATGCGTTGCAGGATAACGAACCCGCGTGGGGCGACAGGTTTGCCGTCCGGGCATTCCTGCCGCTGCACGGCGCGCTGTATGCGGGTGTGGTGCCATTGAGCAGCCAGGACTGCGACCGTGGCGGCGGCGGCTTCCGCTTCAACGAGCTGGATCTGGAGGCCTGCCGTTTCCTGCAGGTTTGGGCCGAGCTGACCACGCCCCAGGCCGTCAGCGCATTCGATGATGCGTTGCGTTCCTACGCCCATGACCGTCACGCCGCTGGCGCCTTCCAGCGTCCACCACAGGCGCGCTTGCTCGGCCTGCCGCAATGGCTGGCCGCCAACCATGTCGTGCCCGACAACGTCCACCTCAACCTATGGCTTGCCGGTGGCCTGCTGTTGCTGTGCATGGTCAACGTGGCCGGGCTGCTGGCCGCGCGATTCCTGCGACGCTCTGGCGAACTGGGCGTGCGCCGGGTGCTGGGCGCCACGCGGCGAGCCCTCATCGTGCCGTGCCTGGTGGAGGCCGGGGCAGTGGGCGTGATCGGTGGCGTACTGGCACTCCCCCTCACCTTGTTCGGCCTCTGGCTGGTACGCCTACAGGACCAGGGCTATACCGAACAGGCCCGCTTCCGTCCGATCATGTTCCTGGTGCTGGTGGCCCTGGCCGCGTTGACCGGATTGCTGGTCGGTCTGTTGCCGGCCTGGCGCGCGGCGCGCCTGGAACCCGCCCTGCAGGTAAAAAGCCAATGAGCGCCCCGATCACATCGCCGGCACTGCGTCCGCTGCTGTCCACGCTGTATCGTCAGCGTCTGATGCCGCTGTTGCTGGTCGGCCAGATCGTGCTGGCCTGCGCCATCCTGACCAATGCCGCGTTCCTGCTGCAGCGCCAGCTGGCACCGATGCTGATGCCCGACGGCATCGTCCGCGACGAGCTCTTGCTGGTCGATCAGATGGTGCTGCAGCAGGGCCGCTGGACCACCGCCTTGAGCCAGACCGGCAAGCGAGCGCTATTGTCGATTCCCGGCGTGCGCGCGGTGGCCCCCGCAATGGGCCTGCCGATGCGCCAGAGCATGGCCTTCACCGTGCCGGTCAAGAGCCCGGCCGGCGTGGCATTGGTACCCACCGGCTTTGCCGGCGACGGAATGATCCAGGCGCTAGGCTTGCAGTTGGAGCGTGGACGCGATTTCAGCGACGGCGATTACGAGGTAGCCGGTGCCATCTTCGGACACGGCAACTCGGGCATCGTGCCAGTGATCCTCACCGAGTCACTGGCACGCCGTTTGTTCCCGGACGGCGACGCCCTCGGCGGACAACTGACCGGCAACGAAGGGCCCACCGACAACAGTCGCTACGTGGTGATCGGT
The DNA here is from genome assembly GCA_015655035.1 of Lysobacterales bacterium. Lineage (GTDB taxonomy): Bacteria > Pseudomonadota > Gammaproteobacteria > Xanthomonadales > Xanthomonadaceae > JAATFS01. Next base: position 5,641 of record JAATFS010000256.1, read on the forward strand.
ATCGTCCGTCATCTGATGCGCTACGAGGTCGGCCAACTCGACGATGGCCAGGCCGAGGATGCCTTGCTCTACCCCGCGCGCAATCTGGATGGTCTGCCGATCATGGCCTATGCCATACGTACCGATCCTGCACGTCGCGATGCCGTGCAGCAGGCCATTCCCGGCATTCTGCAGCGCCAGTTCGGCAGCCAGTTGATGCGCGACGTGCAGCCGGTCGTGATCGACTACGAAAGCCAGCGACGCGATGCCTTGCGGCAGCGCCGTGCCGCGGCCTGGCTGCTGGGCTCGGTTTGCGCGGTGGTCACCTTGATCACGCTGGTCGGCATTGCCGGCCTGACCGGCTACTGGATCGAACAACGCACCCGTCAGATCGGCATCCGCCGCGCGCTGGGTGCCACGCGCGGGCAGATCCTGGGGCATTTCCGCATCGAAAACCTGCTACTGACCAGCATCGGATTGATGCTGGGCCTGCCGCTGGCTTATGCGGTCAACCAATGGCTGATGACCCACTATGAGCTACCGCGCCTGCCACTGGCCTACCTGCCCATCGGCGCGCTGCTGCTTTGGGCGCTGGGCCAACTCGCCGTTCTCGGCCCTGCCCGTCGCGCAGCAGCTATTCCACCGGCCGTCGCCACGCGCGCGGCATGAGGCGCCACCATTCGCAGCCGCCAAGGTATTACGAGCAGGCCTGACCTCGTCCGGCGCTGCGGCCGCTATCCTGTGCGTTCCGTCGCGCTGCACGAGGCGCCGGCCTGTCCTCCACCAAGTCCAATCCATCTGCTGCTGCCCCAGGCCGACGCCACGATCAAGGCAATCCACCCGTAATCCGTATCGACGAGTTCCCATGCCGACCCTGCTGATCATCGACGACAACCCCGCGGTCGCCACCGCCTTGAACGTGCTGTTCTCGCTGCACGACATCGACACCCTGCATGCGGCCGATCCGGCCACCGGTCTGGTACTGCTGGATCGCGGCGGCATCGACCTGGTGATCCAGGACATGAACTTCTCCGCCGATACCACCAGTGGCGAGGAAGGACAGGCGCTGTTCGAACAGATCCGCGCCCGCCACCCCGACCTGCCGGTGGTGCTGCTGACGGCGTGGACCCATCTGGAAGCGGCGGTGGAGCTGGTCAAGGCCGGCGCCGCCGATTACCTGGGCAAGCCGTGGGACGATCGCCGCCTGCTGGCCACGGTCAACACCTTGCTCGAACTGTCCGAGACACGCGCCGAGCTGGACCGCCGTCGCGCGCGCGACCGCTTGCAGCGCGCGCAACTGGAACAGAAATACGATCTGCGCGGCATGGTGTTCGCCGA
>JAATFS010000425.1 GCA_015655035.1 Lysobacterales bacterium
ACCCAGTTCGCCGCCTATCGCTTCGACCTACTGGCGCAGGCGCTGTACGAATTCGCCTGGAACGACTTCTGCGACTGGTTCCTGGAGCTGACCAAACCGGCGCTCAACGGTGAAGACGCACAGGCCGCCGCCAGCACCCGCCATACCCTGTTGCATGTGCTGGAAACCCTGCTGCGCCTGCTGCACCCGCTGACCCCGTTCGTCACCGAGGAACTGTGGCAGCAGGTCGCCCCACGCCTGGGCATCGAGGGCTCCACGCTCTCGCTGCAAGCCTATCCGCAGGCCGGCGACTTCGCCGCCCAGGACTTCGCCGCGGCCGAGGTCGACGTCGAATGGCTCAAGGCGATGGTATCGGCACTGCGCCGCGTGCGCAGCGAGCTGAACGTGTCGCCATCCAAGCAGGTGCGCCTGTTGTTGCAGGCCGGCCACGACGCGGACCGCGTGCGGATCGAACGTTTCACCTCGCAGCTGGCATTCCTGCTCAAGCTCGAGGCGATCCAGTGGCTGGATGCCGACCAGGACGCCCCGCCTTCGGCAACCGCCATCGTCGGCGAGCTGAAATTGCTGGTGCCACTCGAAGGCCTGGTCGACCTCGACGCCGAGCGCACGCGCCTGGACAAGGAAATCAAGCGCGTCGAAACCGAGATCGGCAAGTGCAACGGCAAGCTCGGCAATGCCACCTTCGTGCAGAATGCGCCGGCCGCCGTAGTGGAACAGGAACGCGCACGTCTGGCCGACTGGAGCGTGCAGCTGGCCGGCCTGCGCGAGCAGCGCGGCAAGCTCTGAAGCGGCTCGAGACCGACCGTGCCGCCTCGGCACCTCGGTCTCGACGCTGGCCCGGCGACGTCAATCGCGACGAAGCCTTCCAGGGATTGCTGCAGCGCGGAGGCCAGCGCTCAGGACATGCCTTCGAAGAACAGCTCCATCGCCATCACCAACGCATCCTCGCGCCCATTGTGCGCGGGGTAATAGCGCGGACGCCGGCCGATCTCATTGAAACCTTCCGAGTGATATAGCGTTACCGCCGCCGTATTGGACGGGCGCACTTCGAGGAAGATGCGATGCGCCCCGCGATCGCAGGCCAGCTTGACCAATGCGCGCAACAGCATCCGCCCATGCCCCTGCGACTGCTGCCTGGGGTCGATACAGACATTGAGGATATGCGCCTCGTCGGCGGCAAGGCTGACCACGCCGTAGCCGATCACCCTGCCGCTGTGTTCCATCACCCAGCCCGGATACCCGGCCTGCAGGCAATCGTGGAAGATGCCCCGCGTCCAGGGAAAGGGGTAGGCGCGCAGCTCGATTTCCATCAACGCATCGAGATCGGCCTCGCGCATCGGCCGCAACGCGGCCGGTGCCGGCGCACTGCGCGCACTCATGGCGCGGCCTTGCGCCGCAATGCGCGCAACTGCGGCCACAGCGCCCGCTTGGCGGCAGGATTGCCGCGCAATTCGGCCAACGGCCACGACGCCATCAACTGCTGCGTCTGCGGCTCGGCGGGATTGCAGCCGGACGCGCGCAGCAACGCGATCTGCAAACGATCGGGCATGCCGACCCGGGTACGCCGCGGCGGCGCGGCGCGCACTGCGGCAACGACGTCTTCACGCTCGGGAGAACTGCGCGGCGGCGGCGAGCGCTGCGGACGCGCAGCGGTGGAGCCGGCCTCGGATCGCGCGGGAACGGCCGCTTGCACAGCCGGCGCCGGCTCCAGGCTGCGATCCAGGTACACGGTGTGGCCCATCGCCTGCAGCCAGGACACTTGCAGGTCCGACCACAGCGGATCGACCGCGCGGTCGCTCATGCAGCCCCCGGCGCCCTGCGCCAACGCCGCCACACCCACAGCGACGGCCCCGACAACGCGTAGATCACCCCAACCGCGAATAACACCCGTGGCAAGTCCACCACCAGGATCGCGATCGCCAGCGGCGCCAGCGCCAGCGCCAGGAACGGTACCCGGTCCGAACGCGGCCCCTTGTCGCCACTGCCCTTGAAGCTCCAGAAGCGCACGCGGCTGACCATCAGCAGCGCCGACACGATCGTCACCGCCAGCGCCAGATAGCGCAGCTCGCCACCACTCCAGCCCAGGTCGCCGTCGGCGAAGGCCCAGACGAAGGACATCATCAAACCGGCGGCAGCCGGGCTGGCCAGGCCGATGAACCAACGCTTGTCGACCACGCCCACCTGGGTATTGAAGCGCGCCAGGCGCAGCGCCGCGCAGGCGGCGTAAAGGAACGCAGCAGCCCAGCCGATCCGGCCGATCGCCCCGCCGTCGAACTTCAGCGACGCCAGCGACCAGTGGTACATCACCAGCGCCGGCGCCATGCCGAAGCTGACCAGGTCGGCCAACGAGTCGTACTGCACGCCGAACTCGCTACTGGTGCCGGTCAGGCGGGCGACGCGGCCGTCCAGCCCGTCCATCAGCGCCGCTACGAACACCGCGATGCTGGCGTGCACGAACTGGCCGTTGGCCGCGGCAATGATCGCGTAGAAGCCGGAAAACAGCCCGGCAGTGGTAAACAGGTTCGGCAGCAGATAGATGGTGCGCGAACGCGGAGGCGGTCTCATTTCTTCCATGCGCAGCAGTTTAATCGACTTGCCAGTCCCGCTGGGGGCTGCCGCAATCGAGAGCGGGCACTTTGCGATGGGGCATGCACAGGGACGAACGGCGGAGCAAAGCGTGGCTTGCCTGGATAGCCTAGATGGGTGCGAGGGCCCGCTGCGCATGCCCCACCGATCCCGAATCGCATCGGAGGGCCACCTGTCACCATCGTGTCTCAATGCGCCTGACATGCCCAGGAGGTCTCCGATGAATCCGTCTTTCGCCGCCTGGAGCCTGCTGGCACTGGCGTGGAATGCGGCCGCCGCCACCCAGTTCTATCAATGGAAGGACGCCAACGGTGTCTCCCATTACACCGAGGCCCCGCCGGACGGCCGGCGCTAAGCGTCGCGCCGGATCGACAGCCACGGCGCAACGTCCGCACCGGCCACCGGACAAGCCCCGGCCGAATCGATCGACTGCACCACTGCCCGACACAACCTGCAAATACTCGGCGGCAACGGCAAGGTAATGCGCGACACCGATGGCGACGGCAAGCCGGATGCCGTGCTGGACGCTGCTGCGCGCGCCGCGCAGCAGCGCCTGGCCGGGGCGGCGATCGAGGTCTCCTGCAAGGCGCCGCCGGAGGACTGAGCCAGGCCCGATCGCCACTGGCGGCAGCACGGCGAGCGCCGGCCGGAGCAAGGCAACTCCCCGAGCGAGCGCCCGGACTGGCAAAATACGGACTTTCCGCCCTTTGCGAAGCCTGTCGATGCGTCTTTCCCAGTTCCACCTGCACACCACCAAGGAAACTCCGGCCGATGCCGAACTGGTCAGCCACCAGTTGATGCTGCGCGCCGGCATGATCCGCAAGCTCGCATCCGGCCTGTACACCTGGTCGCCGCTGGGCCTGCGCGTGCTGCGCAAGGTCGAGGCCATCGTGCGCGAGGAAATGAATCGTGCCGGTGCAGTGGAAGTGCTGTTCCCGACGATCCAGCCGCGCGAATTGTGGGATGCCACCGGGCGCTGGGAAAAGTTCGGTGGCCAGTTGCTGAAGATCAAGGACCGCAAGGAGCAGGAGTTCTGCTACAGCCCCACCGCCGAGGAAGCCGCAGCCGAATTCGCCCGCCAGGAACTGAACAGCTACAAGCAACTGCCGGTCAACTTCTACCAGATCCAGACCAAGTTCCGCGATGAGATCCGCCCGCGCTTCGGGGTCATGCGTGCGCGTGAGTTCCTGATGAAGGACGCCTATTCGTTCCATGTCAGCGACGAGGATCTGGCCCGCGAATACGAAAACATGAAGGCGACCTACGTCCGCGTGTTCACCCGCCTGGGTCTGGAATTCCGCGCGGTGCAGGCCGACTCCGGCGCGATCGGCGGCGACGCCTCGCAGGAATTCCACGTCCTCGCCGATTCCGGTGAAGACTCGCTGGCCTTCTCCACCGGCTCGGACTACGCAGCAAACGTGGAGACCGCGATCGCCGCCGACCCCGCCCCGCGCGCGGCCGCGACCGAGCCATTGCAAAAGGTCGCTACCCCGACCCAGAAAACCTGTGCGGACGTTGCGCAGCTGCTCGGCATCGCCCTGCAACGCACCATCAAATCGGTCGCCTTGATGACCGAGGCCGGCTTCGTGCTGGCGCTGGTGCGCGGCGACCATGCCGTCAACGAGATCAAGCTGGCCAAGATCCCCGGCCTGGCCGACTATCGCCTGGCCACCGAAGCCGAGATCGCCGAGTACCTGGGCAGCGAACCCGGCTTCCTGGGACCGATCAACGCACGCCAGCCGATCCGCGTGATCGCCGATCGCGACGTTGCGGCGATGGCGGATTTCGTCGTCGGCGCCAACGAAGCGGGCTTCCATCTCACCGGCGTCAACTGGGGGCGCGACCTGCCGGAAGCGCAAACCGTGGCCGATATCCGCAACGTAATCGAAGGCGAACGCGCGCGCGATGGCGGCGAGATCCGGCTGGCGCGCGGCATCGAGGTCGGCCATGTGTTCCAGCTGGGGCGCCAGTATGCGCAGGCGCTCGATGCCACCGTGCTCGACGAAAACGGCAAATCCGTGGCAATGGCGATGGGCTGTTACGGCATTGGCATTTCACGCATCGTGGCCGCTGCGATCGAACAGAACCACGATGCCGCCGGGATTATCTGGCCGGCACCGATGGCACCATGGAATGCGGTTATCTGTGTAATCAATCCCAAGCAGGATGCCCAGGTGGCTGCTGCGGCCCAATCGCTATTGGCCGAACTCCAGGCCGCCGGCATCGACGCGGCGCTGGATGATCGTGGTCTGCGCCCGGGCGCGATGTTCGCCGATATCGAATTGATCGGCATTCCGCATCGCATCGTGGTGTCCGAACGCGGACTGGCCGCAGGCACTTACGAATATCGGGCACGCACGGCCGATACCGCCGAAAACCTGGATAAAACCACGCTTCTATCGCGACTTAATGGCTAACCAGCAATCGCACCGGATAGCGCAATAATGACGACTGCGATACACCGGATTATTCCGGTGTATTTGTCAACTGGTTTTTCTGACATTATGATGGCCGCCCGGCCAAGGATTGGCATCACTCATTCACGCTATCCTGGAGAAACGATGTCAATCGATCTTACTGGCCTGTCGGCCAAGCAGTTGGGCGCACTGATCAAGAACGCGAAGAAGCAGCAGACCATCGTCGCCAAACGTACCCCGATTGCAAAAGTCCGTACCCAATTGACCCGGGCCGCAAAGGCCGAGGGCTATACGATCGAAGAATTGTTCGGCAGCGCGCCGGCCAAGCGCGGCCCCAAGGCAGTTGCCAAGCCGGGCCCCAAGCCCGGGCGCAAGCTGGGCAAGGTCCCCCCGAAGTACCGCAACCCGGCCAACACCAAGGAGACCTGGACCGGCCGTGGCAAGCAGCCGCGCTGGCTGGCGCAGCTGACGGCCAAGGGCAAGAAGGTCGAGGATTTCCTGATCGCCAAGAAGAAGTAATTCTTCATTGACGACAGCAAACCGCCGGCTTCGAGGCCGGCGGTTTTTTTTGGGTCCCGCTAAAGATTCTTGCGCGCGGGAATCAACAGATTACCGAACAGCAACCCGGCCACCAGCGCCATCACGATATTGGTGACGGCCAGCAACGCCGCCTGCCCCGCATCGACATTCTGCTGCTGCACCAGATTGAGGAACCCGCGCAGGCTGGTGCTACCGGGCACCAGCATGATGATGCCGGGAAGGCGGATCAACGCACCCGGCTTCTGGATAATGCGACCGAACAGGTTACCGGCTGCGGTCAACGTCATTGCCGACAGGAACACACCCGCCGGGCTGCCCCAGGCCTGCCCAGCGAAACGCGCAATCACGTAGCTGGCGATCGCCGCCGCCATCACCCACGGATAATCGCGGCGATGCGGCTTGAACAGCACTGCAAATGCGAACGCTGCCACCAGCAGCGAAGCCCATTCCATCCAATGCGCCTGCGGCCGTGCCGCGCGGATCTGTGGCTCCAGCCCCAGCAACTGCGCCAGGGTCACCGCGATCACCGCACCTACCGTCAGTTTGAGCACGGTGGTCACCGCGCCGGCCAGCCGCGCGGTCCCCGAGACCCAGTGCTGGCTGGCCAGCTCATTGACCGCATTGGTCAACGACATGCCTGGCAGCAGCACCACCAGCGAGGCGATGATCACTGTATTGAGATTCAATGCCCCCACCCGCGACGCCACCAGCGTAGCGACGAAACCCGCGAGCAGCGCGGCCAGCGCCTCGGCCGCCTCCTTGGTAGCCGAGCGCCGGTCGGTGTATCTATTAAGCAGGCCTATCAGCAACCCGATGACCATGGTGGTGGCGATATCCAGCCACGGCAGCTTCCACAGCCCGGCCACACCTGCGGCCGCCAGGCCGAAGCCCAGCACCTGCATCGCCTTGCCACGCCGGCTCACCGGCCGATCCAGCCCGCGCAACGCGGTATGGCCCTGGGCAATGCTCATGCGCCCGCTGGCGACATCATCGGCCACCTGGTCGGCCACGCTGAGCTTGTACAGGTCGTTCTCGCCCGGGGCCAGCCGGATCACCCGGGTAATGTCGCTGGAACCGATCGACTTGGTCGGGTCGCTGAAACTGAGGATGATGCCGGTCGGATTGGACCAGGGCTCGCAATCCAGACCCAATTGCTGCGACAGTGCCACGACCGCCGCTTCCAGCCGCTGCGCGGTGGTGCCATAGGAATGCAGCCGCCCGGCAATCTCGCAAACAAAGGCTACGCGCTGAGCATAGGTGGCGCGGGCGGAGGGATGCAGAGCGGTGGCAGCGGACATTGGGACGGTCATGGGGGCGGAAGGTCGCGCGTGGCCGCAACGATCCGGCAAGTGTATGCCGGCGCGCACGAATTGGACGCACGCAACCGCGAGTCGATACCACCGAACCACCGTTGCATGCATGCAACCGATGAACACATTGGTCGCTCACATCGGGCAAGCTATGCTGCGACACCGGAAACCGCCCTATGACCAGACTGCAACCACCCCAGATCGACCAGGACGCCCAGGACCGCACGCGCGTGCGGCTGTCCGGTAGCTGGGTGCTGGCGACCGCACTGCCATCGGCCGAATTGCTGGAGTCATTCTCCGGAACGGTTCGCAAGATCGACGCCAGCGGCATCCAGCGGCTGGATTCGGCCGGCGTGCTGCAACTGCTGCGCTTTGCCAGCCATCTGGGCCTGCGCGACGACGCCATCCAGTTCCGCGAGGAGCACCAGGCGCTGGTATGCACCATCGAGGAACTCAACGACGAGCGCCCCAAGGCCAAGCGCGACTACGGTTTCGCCGCCGCACTGGAGCGGCTGGGCGTGGCCGTCACCACCACCGGCAAGGACATCGTCGCGCTGGCCAGCTTCCTCGGCGAAAACCTGGTCAAGCTCGGACGCCTGCTGCATACCCCTCGCCGCTTCCGCCTGACCTCGACCGTGTATCACATGGAACAGGTCGGCCTCGACGCGGTGCCGCTGGTGGTGCTGCTGTCCTACCTGATCGGCGCGGTGATCGCCTTTCTCGGCTCCACCATCCTGCGCGACTTCGGCGCGGAGATCTACGTGGTGGAGCTGGTCTCCATCGCCACCTTGCGCGAACTTGCGGTACTGATGACCGCCATTGTCGTGGCCGGGCGCACTGCCAGCGCCTTCACCGCGCAGATCGGTGCGATGAAGGCGCGCGAGGAGGTCGATGCGATCCAGACCCTGGGACTGGATCCGATCGACCTGCTGGTGCTGCCACGCGTGGTGGCCTTGATAGTGATGCTGCCGCTGCTGACCTTCATCGCGATGATCGCTGGCCTGGCCGGTGGCGTGACGGTGGGCGCGTTCGATCTGGATATCCCCCCGCAGATGTATTTCGCGCGCCTGCACGAAACCCTCCAGCTGCGGCATTTCCTGGTCGGTATGTCCAAGGCGCCGATATTCGCGCTGGTGATCGCCTTGATCGGCTGCCTGGAAGGATTGAAGGTCACCGGCACCGCGCAATCGGTAGGCGAGCGCACCACCTCCAGCGTGGTGCAGACGATCTCGCTGGTGATCATCATCGATGCCATGGCCGCACTGTGGTTCATGCAGGTAGGTTGGTAATGGCGGAATCAAGAATCAGCGCCCGGGGTTGTACAGCGCCATCGGCCAGCGAATGCGCGAGAACAGTGCGATGAACGAACCGTCTCAGATCCCGGCAGACGTGGCGCAAAGCGACGAGGAGGACGGCCCGGCAATCTCGGTGCGGGGGCTGGTGAACCGCTTCGGCAGCCAGGTGGTGCACGACGAGCTGGACCTGGAAGTGCGCCGGGGCGAGATCCTGGG